>JAAFJZ010000059.1 GCA_013298205.1 Cytophagales bacterium | reverse complement strand
TATTTCACCTTCTATTCCACCACTTTGATAAAAGTTTTTAAAAGCAAATTGAATCAATTTTGAGTTAAGAATCGCTAGCAAGTATTTTAACTTTTCGCCTATGAGCATGTAGCTGGTATTAAGTAAAAAATGCTTCTGGTTGTCATAAGCGAATGCTTGAACTTTTGAAGCTTTGGTAAAAATTATTTTTTCTTTTTCAAACTCTTTAGAATAAACAGAGACATCTTGAATCTCAAACCAATTGTAGTTACCAGGCTTTCTACCAAAATCGATTTTATTATTTTTTGGGGTAAGTTCAAGTTTATATTTGTTCAAATAATTTATAATCGATTTGTTTTTATTTCCATCAAACCCTCTTTGAGTGAAAATCAACCATAAATCATTATAATCAAATTTATACTTTTTTATTTCTCTTCCTCTTAACAAAGGTTTGATAATAGCTTGATTTTTTTTGTCTTCGGCTATTAATTTATCTTTTGTAATTGTGTCGATAACAAATGCTTCATTGTATCCGGTTGTTATTCCTCTATAAAATTTAACTTCCCATTTTGATAAAATTTTACCACTACTTTCAATTTTTTTTCTAATAATATCAAAATCAAAGCCTCCAATATTCCATGTGTCTTTCAAATTTATTATTTTTGTAGTAGAAGTAATATTATTAAGAAAAATCTCTATCGATTCTGATTTATCCTTTATATCAAATTCTAAATAATCATTTGTTTTAACATTTTTATTAGAAAATGATAGTAAACAAGAATCTACAGTAGCTTCTTCAAAAACTTGATATTTATTAAAGTCTACAATAAAAATGTTGCTAATTTTCTCAGATAAAAATATTCTTGTTTTTAGTCCATAATTAGCTGTAAGCCATTTACTTGAAATAATGAAATGATTAGAAGCATACTCATCTCCTATTTTTTTGGCAAGTTCCAGAAACAAACAATATATATCTGCATTTTTAGTAAAAGTTGCAAAATTGTTCAGTGAAAAATAATTTTGCAACATGTTTTCCATTGTTGAAATTGAAAAATAAGGCGGATTTCCAATAACTACATCAAAGCCTATAAAATCACCATCATCATTGAGCACTTCAGGAAATTCAAAACGCCATTCAAAAGCATTTTCGAAGATCTTATTGGCTTTTATATCTTCAATTTCGATTTTTAATTGTTTGATTTCACTAAATAATTTTTCTTCTCGCTCTTTTGCTTTTTTCTTGTTGCTATCATTGCCATAAACAGACGAACTTTCTTTGAAAATATTTGGAGCTACTTGCAATCCAAATTCATATTCTAGCTTTTGAAGTTTTTGATTTTTAGGATCGTTGCGAGAAATTTCACTTCTGAAATCTGATTTTATATCTGCAATCAGTCTTTCCATCTCTCGCTTTTGCTCTTTATTTTCAGCATTTCTGTAAGTATCAACGGCTATTTTGTAGCTTTCAATAGACAACTTACTTTTTTTTAACGCTTGTTTTAAATCAGAATCTATAGCAAAACGACTTACTAAAGAGTTGCCACATTTGATGTTGATATCAATATTTGGCAGGGTTTCTAATTCCCATAGCCCACGGTTTAAACCGTGGGCTATATCGGTTTTGTAATATGCATTTTTCAAAAGTTCTATCCACAAGCGCAAACGACAAATTTTTATCGAATTTGGATTTATATCTACTCCAAAAAGACAGTTTTCGATAATAGTTTGTTTCTCATGAAAAAGTGATTCTTGAATTCTCTGAGTTTCCTTATTAGTAGGGTTGTATTCAAAAAGTTCACCTTCTTCGTCATTTACTGTTAATTCATCATTTTCTACATAAACTCTGTATTCTTTTAAACGCCTTCCTTCACAGTCGAGCAATATTTTTAAATCGTTTTTTACCGCAATCATTTCATTGAGTGCTGAAACTAAAAAATGTCCTGAACCCACGGCTGGATCACAAATTTTGATGGTATTTATAATTTTATTGGCTTCCTTTCGGTCTTCAATTTTATCGTATAGTTCTTCAATGTTGTTGCAATTCCACTTTTTGGTTTCATTGAATTTTTGCACCACAGCTTTGCGAATGGTTTCGCGGCACATATACATTGTAATGTAGCCAGGAGTAAAAAATGAACCATCTTTGTAACCATTTATTTTCTCAAAAATTAATCCTAGCACTGAAGCCGTGATGAGTGTTTTATTATCTTCCTGTATTTCTCCTGAACCTTCACTACTGAAATCATAGGAATTCAAAAATTCAAACAAATATTCAAGAGTGGTCAAATTTCCTGAACGCTTTTTGCCTTGATTATCTTTTAGAACTGTAGTGGAAAAGACAGGAATAGTTTTATCGTCTTTCAGGTTACTGATAAACAACGTAACTTGCTCAATTTCTGTTGGCTCAAAAAGCGAAGAGTTGAGATAAGGAACTTTCTCAAAAATTTGTTTTACATCTTCATTGCGTTCATCATACTTACGAGCCAATACATGAAAAAACAAACTATTTAGGTCGTCATAGCTTTTTATTTTATCAAGGTTAAGAAACGAGTAAGATTTGTCGCCCTTATGATAAGTAATAAGTTGGGCTTCCAACAATTTCAAAAAAAGTATACGATTTATCCAAGTGATGGAAAGTTCAAGTGAGACGCTAAAAAGTCTTTCCTCTTGTGTGATTCCAAATTGGCTTGGTTTTTCAAGTCTGCTTATTTTATCCAAACTATCCAACTGAATAATTGCACTTTCAAGTATGGTTCCAGTATATCTTTCTCCTACTTTATTTCGTTGAATCATTTTTTTGCCACCATCTTTGGTTTCAGTTAAGCCAATAATATGTAATAATTCGCTGTAAAATCGTTTGTCTAGGCTATTGCTATCGTTAGCGAATGAAAGTTTTAAGAGATGCTCAGGCGAGAGGAGTTTAAATAAAGAAATCAAAGAATGATCGTTTGCTTTATCAGAATTGCGAAGAGGGTTCTGATAATCTTGAATATTGAAGTGTGTAAATTCAATTTCAGAATCAATTTCATTTATAAAAGGTTCTGCGATTTGTTTATAGAAAAAATCTGTTTTAGTTTCTGATAAACGCCCTTCTTCAAAGTCGGTGAATTGTTTTACAAAGTTTTTATTTTGAGCAAAAAGTCTATCAAATAAGATAGAGTCAAAAATGAACCACTCGTTAATATTAGTCGCTACTAAATGCTTTACTTCCAGATTTTTAAGCGTAATTCGTTCTCTTAAATAATACAAAACCAATTCCTGAAACGCTTTAGCATTTAGTTTTTGGGTTGTAATCATTTCTGATTTATTGGTCGGCTTTTTTGCTTCAATGATTACACCAACCGAACTTTTAGCACTATTTCCATTATGAATTACTAAATCATTTCTTCCTTTTGTATTTATAAAATGGTTTTGTTGATAATAAGTATTTTTTAGAAAGTCAGAAATCAAATTTTTATGAAATTCTTCGCTTTCAGTGTCATTTGTCATGTCAAGTAACGTAATAAGATTAGTTTTAAAACAATCTATTTCAATCCTGATAGGCTTTACTTTTAAAAAGGCTTTGTTAAGTGCTTGTTTTGGTTTCAATACTTTAATTATCATTTAAAATTCTTATTTAAGTTGAAACTAATTAATTTCTTTTCTAAAAAAATGATTTTAGGGATTTACAAATCAAAACTATTGTAAGCTAGCAAAGACTAATGTTCTTTTTTGAAAATATCGATTGACATTATAATAATAATAAACAAATAATTATAATATTGCAAATTTAAAATTCTTCAGTTTGAAGTCAAATTTCCTTGCGTTTTATTTACAAATGCTAAAAAAGTAATTTTGATTTAAAATTTCTTAATAAATTAATAAAAGAGAAATGATCTGATTTATTTCTCAATATAAAATACAGTTAAAATCTAAAATTAAACTTTATAAAATTATAAAGAATTTAATCCAAACTTTAAGTCCTTGTATGTAGCTTTGCAAAAGTAAAGTCTATTAATATAAGATTGCAAATAAGATGAAAATTGATACTCAAATTGTGAATAAATTGGCTCATTTGAGTCGTTTGGAATTTAATGATGCCGAAAAAGTTGAAATGGCCAACAATCTTGAGAAAATACTCGATTGGATGGACAAATTAAATGAAGTAAATACCGATGGAGTAGAACCTTTGAGACATATTTCTGCCGAGATAAACGTATTTAGAGAAGATGTGGCTATAAATAGACTTAGCCAAGCAGAAGCTCTTTCTAATGCGCCTGAGCATGATTCAGATTATTTTAGAGTTCCTAAAGTAATAGATTAAATCCCAAAATCTTAATTGCACTTTTTTTTGAATCCACCAATCATAGGTTTTAGAGTTATAAATGATTCATTTTAACTAATACTATTCATTTTCTAAAAAAAATGTATCCAGCAAAACAAAAAATCATTCATCCAAAAACGAGCTTAAATTGGATAATTTTTAGTTGCGTTTTTCTATTAATTTCTACTCTAATTTGTTCTTATTCAATATATTGGAATCATTATGAAGCCATTACTTGGATAACAAACGATAAAATAGATAGTGTAAAAATCAATTTAAATACGCTCCCTTTTCATTTGTTTGACCTAAGTCCAAAAGCTGATGTATTTTATTTTACACGTGAGTTTTTAGGGTCAGATATATTAATGCCTTCATGGTTTGCATACAGCTATTTAAGTATTTTTTTAATAGCCATTTCTCTAATTTTTGCTTCTATTACTTACTTAAAAAAATATTGGTTTTATGTAGGAATGACCTTGGTTACTCTTTTTATTATAGCTTGCAAAACTGAATTATCAGATTGGAAATACCTAACTCCTCATTTTATTCCTGCTTGCTGGCTATTGCCCATTTTGGCACTATGCTATTTTTTTTGGGCATTTAAAGATAGTAGCTCTTATTTTATAAGATTTTCAAGCTTTATTTTGGTGAATTCTTTTTGGTTTTTACTTCATTGTTTTTTATCAAATCATTCTAATCCAGCTCTTTTTGTTGTTTCATATTCTTGTTTTCCAGTTATTATTTTAGCAGTAGTTGCTATACTTGTTGTTTCTTTCGATATAGTTTATGCAATTTTATACCTTGTTTCTTCAGCTCAAAATGAAGACAATAAAGCAGGAATTATCAATTATGGCTTGGCAACAAGTATTTTTCTAGCCAATGTGTTACTATCGTATCTTCACAATGCTGGCACTATCAAATGGGATATTGTTTATTTGAACGCTTTCTTTTTACTTGGTGCTTCATTTTGGATTGGACTTTGGTCGCATGATAGAAAGTTTGTATTATTTGAAAACATAATAAGTAATCGAGAGGCTGGCAAAAAACTTTACATAGGCATTGTAGCTTTAAGTATAGTTTTTTGCGCATTTATATTTGTTTCAACCAATGACCCTGGAATAAATTTTATTCAAAATATTACCATTTACTCCCAGCTTTCTATAGGATTTATTTGGTTTATTTTTACATTTTTACTCCTTTTTGATGCACTCAAAAAAAATATGAGAGCATATTTGATGGTATTTACAAGACGAAGACCACCATTTTTAATGCTTTTTTTGAGTGGAATGGTGGGTGTAGGCGCACTGATTAGTTATGCAAACTATTATACAATTTACCAAGGATTTGCTTCATATCATAACGCAGTAGCTGATTTTTGGCTAAATGAAAACGAAACTTTTATTGCAGAACAACATTATAAAAAATCACTTGAGGAGCTAAATGGGCAGCATAAAGCAAACTATAGCTTAGCTTGTATGGCAAGAAAGTTGGATGATAAAAATTTGCAAACATTTTATTTTAAAAGAGCTTCTTACAAAACTCCATTTCCGCAAACTTATTCTAATTTGAATCATGCTTTTCAAAAAAATGATTTGTTCTTTGATGCCCTAGAATCCTTGCATGAAGGAAAATCATTTTTTCCGAATTCAGGTGAACTAGACAACAATCTTTCTACACTTTTTTCTACAACCCAAATGATGGATTCTTCAATTTATTTTTTGAAAGAATCTTTAGCCAAAACACCAAACAAATCCATTTCTTACACTAACATTTTGGCTTTAGGTTTAGCCAAACAAAAAGAATTATCTAAAGAATTTAATTTAAGCGAAATAAAAGACGAAGATGCATTTTTATCAAGTAACTCTTTGGCATATTCTTTATTTTTCAAACAAACTTACCAAGGTAAAATTCCAAAACTAGAAAGAAACGATTCATTAAATTATGCACTGAAAGCAAGTTATTATATAAACCACACTTTAGCTAACCTAAATAATAGCGACACGACCACTTTAGATGAAATTAAATTCCAAATATCTAAAGACCTTGACCCCAACCGCAATGAACTTTTGAGAGCTGCTTATGCAATAGGAATTTATTATAAAAATATAAATAGGCTTTTTGCTTTGCAAGAAATGCAAAATTTGGTTCAAATAGGTGGAACATTATCGAGTCAATATGCCAACATATTAGGAGTTTGGTTGTTGGAAAATAATGTTTTTGCTTCTGCTAAAAAAAGTTTTGAACTGGCAGAAGAGAAAAAATATCCAGATGCTAATTTTAGCTTGTTTCTTTCTGAAATTAATTCTTTGAATAAATCAGACCTTAAAAATTATAGTTGGATAAACGATGCAGATAAGAAGTTTTTAATTCAAGATTTTCAAAAAATAATGAATGCCAGAGATATTCTCGAACTTTCGCAAGCACAAAGATATTTGTATTTTGTTGTAAACTTTTCTAAATTAAATGATTCTCAAAAAGAAAATATTGTTTTTTCATTAAAGAATCCAGATTTAATTTACAAAGCTGGAATTTATCTTTTTGATGATTATGTCAAAGAAAACAAAACAGAAAACTTGACATATTTACTAAAAAAATTAAACCAAATAAGTCCAAGTTGGGAAGAAGCTAAATTACAGTTAAACATTAGAGAATTGATTTACAGTGATTTGACTAAGAACTATAAAGAGGTTATTCATGCCTCCACAACTCCTATTTCTTCTGAAAAAGGAATTTATTATTACCATCTCGCACATGCAAATGAAAAAACCGGGAATTTAATTGAAGCCAAAAAGCTGTATGAAAAAGCTTACCATTTAACACCTTTTTATTTGTTAGGATTAAAAATGCAAACTAGTTTTCTCAATTCAAATCAAGGTGAAAATATTGCTTATGAAAATCTTTTAACTGTTTATCAATTGGCTAAAGATATCCCTGAAATTGGTATTTTATATGCTAAACAATGTTTAAAACTTAATCTTTTTAGCTACGGAGATGAAGTTATGCAAGGAATTAAAATTCAAATGAATAATGAAAATTATATTTTCGTTCAAAAAGAATATAATCAACTTAAGCTACAAATGCAAAATAAAGCGTGGGAGTAAAATATTTTTCTTTAAGATTTTAGTTGAAAAATTTTATTTTAAAAAAACCAATGATAGATTTAGTTATAAAATAAAAGCTAGTTTATACAAATAAATAAATTGAGCTCGCATTCGTTAGTTTAGATTTTTAAAGCTATTAATCTAAAATGTCTTAGAGTTTCAATCTGTTTCAAAAATTGAATTTAGCTAATTTGAAATTTGTATTATTCCAAATAAGAATGATTTTGACAAATATTTAAAAATTAGTACATATAAACCCTAACTCCACCAATAATGGGTATAAAAACCAAATCTGATCTATTGTAATCTATGATTTTATTATTTTGAATACCTGAATCTTTTGCAAAATTAAACTGATAAGTAGATTCAAAAAATATGCTAATGTTATTATAAACATTTATGTCTAAACCAATTCCTGCATTTACACCAAACATTGGAGAAAAGAAGCTATATTGAGGCTCTCGATAGGTAATTTGGTTATAAACTATTCCATTTTGCCCATTATAATTGCCATCTGGCTCATATAAACGAGTAAAAGAGGATTGATTTAATGTTACATACATAAAATTACCTCCAGCAATGATATAAGGAGACAACCTATAAATATCTGGTGAAATAATACTATATTTTAAGTTAATTGAAGTATTGATAAGATTTAGGCTATAATTTGGTTTTTGTGAACCCATAATATCTAATCTTCCTACTACTTGAAATTTGTCAGTTATGAATTTAGTAACACCTACACCCAAAACCAATGCCGGGGTAAAACCTCCATAAATATTATCAGGTTTACCTGTTTGCAAATTGATTTGTTCTGAAGCAGGAAAAATTGAAGATCCAACATGCGCTTGAAATACATCTATAAGCTGAGCATGAGTTTGTATTGTTGCGATACAAATTAGAAAAAGATATTTTATAGCTTTCATTAGTTGCATTTATCTATGGTAATTAAAGTACATTCATTATCTTTAATCAAAAAAGAATCTTTCCAAGCACATTTTCCTATTTGAGTTTCTGCAAAATAATTATATTTACCAGGTAAAAGCACATAATTTAGATTATTTTTATCATCACAAACTGAGGTTGAACTACCTATTTGAGTAATTGAACCTATTACATTTGCTCTATTATCTAGCGAGATAGTTATAGGCAAATAGGGGACATTAAGTCTATTTGCTGTAAAGCTTACTTTCCCCGCTACACAAGAAGGAACAGGGAAATCTAATACCACTCCCCCATCAAGCAAGGTTTCATTAATTGATGAGCAACCTATTTTATTACTAATGATGTAAGGATATTTACCCCTTCTTATTTTGATTGTTAATGTATTTTTTTGAAACAAAGAATCAGGATTATTGCTAGGCAAAATAGTTTGACTAAGTAAGCCAATGCTATCAGAAGCAAAAAATACTTTGATTGGAATTCTGTCAGCCAAATTAGATGGAGCATAAAACTTAACAAAAGATTCAGCTGGATCTAAAAAAATGGTAACTACTGTAAATGAACTTTTATTTAAGCCTTTTTTTAATTCAAAAGCTGAATAATTGTTATCGTAATAAATTTTTTGCTTAGCAATTGTTGTTGAATCTTTTACTAAACTATAAAGAAAATAGGTTTTCTTTGGATTCAAGTTTTTGAAAGTAACTTTACCTAACTTAGTGTAAGCAGTATCAACAGCATCTTTTGTGGTAAAGGTTTTAATTGCATTATTATATTTAACCAAATCATCAAACAAAGCTACTATTACACCTTGGGGTTTAATCTCGCTTTTATCTTTTCTGATCCTTACTTGAACTTCTAAATCTGTAGGTTGTTCTATTACGTCTACACCAGAATTACAGGAATTAAAAGCTGCAAAACACAAAACTGCAACAAATAAATTAAACAAAACTGCAAAATTACTCTTCATCTATTATGTAATTAAAGTGCCAATTTAATTATTTATTTTAATAATTGCTAAAGTTATAAATATTCCTTATTAATTATATCCAATAAATACTGACCATATCCGCTTTTTACTAAAGGTTTTGCTAATTCTGCCAACTGGTTTTCATTGATAAACTTCATTCGAAAAGCAACTTCCTCAATACACCCAATTTTCAAACCTTGTCTTTCTTCAATAGTTTGCACAAATGTACCTGCTTGCATCAAAGAAGCGAAAGTACCTGTATCAAGCCAAGCTGTGCCACGGCTTAAAATTTGGACTTTTAACTTTCTTTCTTTCAAATAAAATTTATTAATATCTGTAATTTCATATTCCCCTCTAGGGCTTGGATCTAAATTTTTAGCTATATCAACTACTTGGTTGTCATAAAAATACAACCCAGGTACGGCATAATTCGACTTAGGTTTTTCTGGTTTCTCCTCAATAGAAATTGCAGTCTTTTCTTTATCAAATTCTACAACTCCGTATCTTTCAGGGTCATTTACATAATAAGCAAAAACTACCCCCCCATTTGGATTACTAGAAGATTGCATTAAATCTTTCATTCCAGAACCATAAAAAATATTATCTCCTAAAACCAAAGCTACCGAGTCATTTCCAATAAATTTTTCACCAATTACAAATGCCTGAGCTAAACCATTGGGTTTTTCTTGAACTTCATAAAAAAACTCACAGCCCAAAGATTTTCCATCACCAAGTAATTTTTTAAACAATGGTAAATCATGTGGAGTAGAAATCACTAAAATCTCTCTAATTCCAGCCATCATCAAAGTAGATAATGGATAATAAATCATAGGCTTATCAAAAATTGGCATCATTTGTTTACTAACAGCCAATGTGAGTGGATGCAATCTTGTTCCTGAACCGCCTGCTAAAATAATTCCTTTCATGTTTTTTTTTGGCAAAAATGGTTTATTTTTTTTTATTGTTTATTCAAACTCAAATTAATTTTTTTTTGTTATAAAAATAATCCCAATTTTAAAAAAAAATTGATTCAAAATGCAATCTTACAAAATGCCTCCAGAGTGGAATGAACATAAAGCAACTTGGTTATCTTGGCCTCATAATATCGGAAATACTTGGTATGATGGCCTAGAGGATATTTATAATGTTTTCGGATTAATGATAAGCCATCTTTCGCAAAATGAAGAAGTCCACATTAATGTTTCTGGAACAGATATGGAAAAAGAGGCTAGAAAAGTATTAGAAGGCTT
>JAAFJZ010000058.1 GCA_013298205.1 Cytophagales bacterium | reverse complement strand
CAAAGAATAATATGCATCTGTTTTGGAGCTAAAATCTCCATATTTAATGATGTAATCGGGTTGCTTATACAACAAATAAACCATTTCATTGGTTTTGAGGCGATAAAGTCTTTCTTTAATTCCATCCGATTCTTGGCGACTTCTACCCAGATAAACCTGGATTCTATAACCCTTTATCATTTTGATGGATTTATTTTTCTCAGCTATAGAATCTAATTTTTTTTCTAAAACTTCAGTAACGT
Organism: Cytophagales bacterium; assembly: GCA_013298205.1. Lineage (GTDB taxonomy): Bacteria > Bacteroidota > Bacteroidia > Cytophagales > UBA9547 > JAAFJZ01. The sequence goes on along the minus strand of JAAFJZ010000058.1, from coordinate 10,364 downwards.
CCAATGCAGATTGAGCATTTGCAAAATAAGAAAAACTACAGAAAATTAGGAATATGAATATGCGTAACATTTTTATCGTTTGGGGTCAAAACTAAAGAAAAATGGTATTGTTAATCTAAAAAGAAAAAAGAAATTTACAAAGCTTGTCAGAAATCAAAATCTATATTAAATTTCAAATGCAGATTTTGATTAAAAAACTATTTCTTCAAAGAATCAGCTATCTTTTTCACAAAATCATAGCTAACATCTACTATGCTGGCTATTTGTTCTAAGGGAAAATTAGAAGTAAGCATATTTTTAATAGCTGCAACTGCTTTTTTTTCTTCTCCTTGGTTAATTCCAAGATTTACGCCTTGCCTAAACCTTATATCTGAATGTAAATCGTATGTAAAAGCCATATCTTTAATTTGATTAATGATTTCTTGTTGCAAATTTCGCAATTTTGACAAAATTTCCAATTGTTTAATACTTTTTTCTCTTTTTAAGCCTTTCGTATTCAATGAATCTAGTTTTTCTAACACGTTTTTTACAGCTATTTGAGGTTTATCTTTACCAAAATTCCCCAATATAGCCAAAATGACTTCTTCAGGCGTATCTGTTTGTAAAAATGTACGGTAATCACAATCGCATAAATTGATAATTTGATACTTAAATTGAAGCAATCTAAATTTAGCTTATCAAGCATTTTTGATTGTGATTTGCCAATAAAAAAAAGAAATTGACAGATTTGTATTTTATATTTTCTGAGTAAAATTGCATAGTATTCGTGCATGCGATATACCATTTCTATATCGTCTTCCGTTTGAAATTCTATATGCAAAATATAGTCTTTGAAACTTTCTTGATGGCAAACTTTCTTTAAGAAATCAGGCTTTCGCTCTATCGTTACCTGCAAATCATCAGGAATTTCCTCCAATTTTTCTGGATGAATCCCAAGTAATTTACCTGCTAAGGGCAAAATTAGCTCCTCGATATTCTCCTTGAAAATTTTATCGTAAATCTGAGACAAAGCCTATCTTACTGAATATTAAATATTTAAACCAACGAAATAAATCATTTTTTATTTCCAAAGTTTCCAAGGAGCATCATCACTTTGCCAGATTTGCTCAAGTTTAGATTTATCTCTCAACGTATCCATACATTGCCAAAAGCCCTCATGTTTATAAGAACCCAGTTCGCCCATGGCAGCTAATTTTTCAATCGGTTGTTTCTCAAAAACAGTCGTGTCGTCTTCTATCAAATCCATCACCTCAGGTTCACAAACAAAAAAACCACCATTTATCCAAGCTCCATCTCCCTTAGGTTTCTCAAGAAAAGATTTAATTCCTTCTTTATCTTCCGCAAATTCCAAAGCTCCATACCTTCCTTCTGGCTGAATAGCGGTTAAAGTCATCTTCTTTTTAGATTTTTTGTGTTGAGCGATGAGCTTATGAATGTCAATATCGGCCACCCCATCACCATAAGTGCACAAAAAAGGTTCATTATTGATAAATGGCTTGGCTCTTTTTATCCTTCCCCCCGTCATGGTATTGAGACCTGTTTCGAGCAAGGTAATTTTCCAAGGCTCTGAAGTATTGTTGTGAATTTCGATTTTATTATTCGAAATATCTATCGTAAGGTCACTTTGGTGAAGGAAATAATTGGCAAAATATTCTTTGATAAAATACCCTTTATAACCCAATAAAATCACAAAATCATTGAAGCCATAATGAGAATAAATCTTCATTATATGCCAAAGAATAGGCTTCCCTCCTATTTCCACCATCGGTTTGGGGCGTAATTCTGTAGCCTCACTTATCCTTGTACCAAACCCCCCAGCCAAAATTAATACTTTCATAAATGTTTAATTAAAATGATATTTACCTTTTTTTGCCTATTATCAAACACAAATCTACGTGCAAAATTTTCAAAAAAAACAAAATGATTTCAAAACAAATTTTAACCAATCGGTTTCTATAAAAATCTTAAATAAATTGTTAATAATCAATAGCTAAATTGCTAAAAACATTAACTTTGAATCTTATTATAAACTTACATGTCAATCGCTCTTATTAAATATAATGCAGGAAACACGTTCTCAGTACTCAATGCTTTGGAAAGAATTGGAGTGTTTCCTGTTTTAACTGATAACCCAGAAGAGATTTTGAATGCTGAAAAAGTAATTTTTCCAGGAGTCGGAGAAGCAAGTTCTGCTATGGAATATTTAAAATCTAGAGAATTAGACAAAGTAATAACTTCATTAAAAGTCCCTGTTTTGGGCATTTGCATAGGTTTGCAATTGATGTGCCAACATTCAGAAGAAAATAACACCGATTGTATGTCCTTAATGAATGTTAAAGTAAAAAAATTTCCACAAAAATCAGGAAAAATTCCTCAAATAGGATGGAATACAATCGAAAATTTTAAAAGTGAACTTTTTAAAGATATCCCTAACGAAAGTTATGTTTATTATGTTCATAGTTTTGCAGCAGAAATTTCGCCATATACAATTGCTGAATCAAATTATGGATTAAAATATAGTGCTGCTTTGAAAAAAGATAATTTTTATGCCGTACAATTTCACACAGAAAAAAGCGGTAAAGTAGGTGAAAAAATATTGGAAAATTTTATAAAATACTGTTAATCAATTATAAATGAGAATTATCCCCGCTATAGATATTATTGGAGGTAATTGCGTAAGGTTAAGCCAAGGCAAATACGATTCCGTAAAACAATACCATAACAACCCTGTAGATGTAGCTAAGAATTTTGAAGATGCTGGCATAAAATATCTGCATTTAGTAGATTTAGATGGGGCAAAAAGTAAAAAAATAATGAATCACAAAGTTTTAGAAAACATTTGCTTGCAAACTTCTCTTCACGTTGATTTTGGCGGAGGTTTGCAATCTGATGAAGATATAAGAATAGCTTTTGATTGTGGTGCGAAACAAATTACCGGAGGAAGCATTGTTGTTAAAAAACCAGAAATTTTTGAAGAATGGCTCCTAAAATATGGAAACACCAAAATAATATTAGGTGCAGACGCAAAGAATGAAAATATAGCCGTTTCAGGTTGGGAAGAAGATTCTAAATTAGATATCTATTCTTACATTCAAAAATATCAAAAAAAAGGAATTCAATACGTAATTAGCACAGACGTAAGTAAAGACGGCATGCTTTCTGGACCATCCTTTGAATTATACAACAAAATTTTAAACCAAAACAATTCTCTTTTTTTAATAGCTAGTGGAGGAATTCATTCTTTGGAAGACTTATTTAAACTAAAGGAAGCCAAACTTGAAGGAGCTATTATAGGAAAGGCTATTTATGAAGGTTACATCAAAATTGAAGATTTAGGCAAAATGTCGAATTAATTTTTCTACTCATTAATATATTTTTTATTGGTTTAATCCCAAATTTTAGGTTCTTATTCGGTATTTACTATTAAATTTAGAATCAATAATAAATAATTAGAGTTGAATTATTTAAAAACAGTTTTCAAAAAGAAATTGGGAAGCTTGGCTTTTTCAATTTTCTTTTTTGTGTTCAAATTTTTAACTTATTCTCAAGAAATTGTTGTAAGCGAATTATTTAATAGCTCAAGTGCCAGCAATGAATGGACGGAATTGGTGCAAATCAACGATAATTATGATTTAAGAAATTACTCATTTGGAGACAACAATAGTTCAATTGCAAATTGGCAATTGGCAGTAAATTTTAGAAATATACCCTTTTGGAATAATATTAGGTCTGGTACAATTATAGTAATCAATTCTACTAGCACATCTAGTTCAGATATAAATCCTGCTGATGGTTATTTGGAGCTTGGTGCGCAAGACGCAAATTATTTTAACGGTGGCTCGCCAGATTTTGCAGCACTTGGAGATTATGTTCGAATTTTAAATTCATCAAGTATTTTTGTACATGGATTAGGTTGGGCTAATTCGGCAGGAGTCGATTGGTCAGTGCAAATATCAGGAAATAAAGCCCTTATGTTAAATTCCGCTCTAGTTTCAGGTGAATCAGCATTTGTTTGCCCAGGATTAGATATTGTAGATTATTACGGTGATTGCACACCCAATTGCTTTCTCCTTGGCAGCATTAAGACTACAAAAAGCAGCATCAATACCAAAGGTTTGCCCAATATATGTGTGGCTTCTGCAACTGGAAACAGCACCTTTTGGAAAACCTTGCGCGAACCAGCTATTTCAAACCAAAACTACAACCAAACCGTTTCTGGAGCATCGTTCACACTCACTTTTACGGGTGGTGTAGATTTGAATCCTTCTGATAATACCCAAGGATATTTAGTTTTGATGAACACCACTAATTCTTTTGTAGATCCTCAAGATGGTACAACATACTCAAATGGCTCAATAATCGGAACAGCTACTGTAGTGAGTAATTTTGATAATATAACAAGTTCTGCTTCTATGGGAATAAATGTAACCTCTGTAGATGGCATTAATTATTATAAAATCTATTTTTACAGGTATGGCACAGATGATTTGAATGGAAATTCATATAATATTGCTAGAGGAAGGGCTTATCAAACCACTAACAATGTGGTTATAAATATCGGCATAAATGTGCCTTTACCATTAATCTTGATTAATTTTCATGGAGAATCGGAGCACGAGAATAACATTTTGAAATGGCAAACAATCAATGAATCTAATTTTAAAGAATTTCGAATTCAACGTTCAAAAAACGGAATTGATTTTAATGAAATCGGAATAGTAGAATCAAAAAAAGAAAAATTATCCAATTATTATTCATTTTCAGATCAAAATTCGGATAACTCATATTTCTATAGGTTAAAACAATTAGATATAAATGGCGATTTTTTTTATAGTCCGACTATATTTATAAAAAATATTTTCCCTTCTAAAAAATGGAAAATATATCCTAATCCATTTTCAACTTCTTTAACCATTGAACCTAATTTCTTTAACTTCTTAGAATTATCTATTCAAAACTTAGATGGAAAAACGATATGGTCTTATTCATTCTTAGACTATTTCCCTTTACTTTTCATAGAGCCAAAGTTAGATAAAGGTATCCATTTTCTTCATTTACAAGCTGATTTTGAATTCAAAACTTTTAAAATATTTAAGCTAGAATGATTATTTATAATTTTTTATTTTATTATTAAATCATTTATAATCAATATGTTATATTTTTAATTATTCCAAAATATTATTTTTTTTCAAATAATAATTTACCAAATTCAATTTCAAATTATTAAAGAAGACACTTTAAAATTGCGATTAGTCATTCCTAGGGTTAAAAGAATTGTTACATAACTCATTTATTGAACCTTACGTAATAAAACCCAAATTACTTTTAGCGTATTTTTAAATCTTATCACTTGGTAAAAAAATATGAGAAAATATATACTTTGCACACTTCCTTTTTTCCTTGCTATTGTAAATTTGTCAGCACAGGTTTGTACCTTAGCTGCAGGTACAACTGCAACTTCTTGGATTGCAGGACCTTGGTCTTGTACGTCTGTTCCTTTGATTGGTCCTCCTTCATGTGCACAAAAAATTATTATCAATGGGACCTTTAATATTTCAGAAGATGTAAATTACACTAGTTGCACTGGACCTATGCAAATCACAATAAATGGTACTTTAAATTTTACAAAGAATGGTGATCGCATAACCTTGCCTGCTGGTTCTACTATAACCGCTTCTGGCACAGGTAGAGTTACCAAAGGTTGGCCTGGTGGTGGTAACTCAACTAATATAGTTATTGGAAGTACTATTGTTTGGCAAGCTGCGAATGGCAATCAATCTGGCCCATTCATTTGGCCTGTAGGAGCAATCATCTTGCCCATTGAATTACTTAAATTCACTGCTAAACCTTTTGAGAATAAAGTTAGTCTTGAATGGGTTACAACTTCACAATATAATAATGATTATTTTACTTTAGAGAAAACACTTGATGGAATAGAATTTAAACCTGTAGCCACCATCAACGGATTTGGCACCAACCAATCGGCATTAAATTATAAATTTACAGATTCTAAACCCTATTCTGGCACTTCGTACTATCGCCTCAAACAAACTGATTTTGATGGTAAATATAGCTATTCTAGCTTAGAAAAAGTAGAAATGGCTGAAGAAGACGATTTCAGTTTTGATGTATACCCTAACCCTAGCAATGGCGAAAATATCCATGTAGATATTCATTCTGCACCCAAGGAAGAGGTTTTGGTAGTGGTTACCGATATTTCTGGAAAAGAAAATTATTCCAAAGTACATATCACCGAAAATAAAGGAGATAATGTATATGCTGTTGACCCAAGTGGGAAGTTAAGTCCGGGTATTTACATTATCACAGCCACTTCTCACCAACATATTCATAGTAAAAAAATGATTGTTAGGTAAGATTTTTTGGGTATAATATTTTTGACCCTAAATTTGATAGCTTTTATCTTTAGCTTTGCATTAAATTGCAACTAATATGCCCAAAAGCACTCTTTTTCTTTCTTATGACGGACTTACTGACCCACTTGGTCAATCCCAGATTTTGCCTTATTTGTTAGGATTGAGTCAATCTGGCTACCAAATCAATATCATTAGTTTTGAAAAAGAAATTGCATTTCAAAATCAAAAATCAAAAACAGAAAGCCTCCTTTCAGGCACTACTATCAATTGGTTTCCTTTACTTTACACCAAAAAACCACCTGTTCTTTCCACTATTTATGATGTTTATAGGTTAGCGCAAAAAGCAAAAAAATTAGCGAATGAAAAAAGCATTTCCATCGTGCATTGTAGGAGCTACATCACTGCACTTGTGGGTGTATGGCTGAAGCAAAAACTCAATATTAAACTCATTTTTGATATGCGAGGTTTTTGGATTGAAGAGAGAATAGAAGGCAAAATTTGGAATATTAGTAACCCTATTTTTAATCTAGTTTACAAATTCTTCAAAAAAAAAGAAATTAAGTTTATCAATAAGGCAGATGTAGTTGTTTCATTGACCTACGCTGCCGAAAAAATAATTCTTCAAAATCCTGTTTTCAAACCCAATAAAATCAAGGTTATCCCTTGTTGTTCTGATACTAATCTTTTTGATGCAAAGAAAATAAGCGAAAATACACGACAAAATTTGAGAGCCAAGCTCAATATCAATCCAGAACATAAAGTTGTCTGCTATTTGGGCTCTTTGGGCACTTGGTATATGCAAACTGAAATGCTTTTGTTTTTTAAAGAATTGCACAAAAGTGCGCCAGAATTTATTTTCCTCATCATTTCAAATGATATTTCAGAAGCTTTATACCAAGAAATAAAAAAACTTGAAATTCCACTTTCTTCCATGCGATTTGCCAAATGCAATAGAATAGAAGTAGTAGAACACCTTGCAATTACAGATTTAGCTCTTTTTTTTGTAAGACCTAGCTTTTCTAAAATTGCATCCTCACCTACCAAGCTTGCTGAGCTGCTTGCCATGCAAATTCCTGTGATTGCCAACACAAAAATAGGTGACATGGAATTGTATTTTGAGAAGTTTGAAATCGGATATTTGATTCCCGATTTTACCATTCCAAATTATACAGAAGCCATCAAGCAAATTCCTTTTTTGATGAATATAGATAAAAATAGCCTTTCAAATGTGGCTAAGGAAAATTTTGATTTGCAAATTGGCGTATCTCGCTACAAAGAAGTTTATGATAGTTTGTAAAAGATGAAAAGAATACTTATTTCTACAATACACCGCCCTGACCGCTCGCCTAGCCAAAGGTACAGATTTGAGCAATATTTGCCGTTTTTGGTTGAGAATGGCTATTCCTATAGGTTTTCTTATTTAATTTCAGCCTCTGACGATGCCATTTTTTACAGCAAAGGAAATATTATTAAAAAACTGATCATTTTAGTAAAAAGCATTGGAATTAGAATCGCAGATTTAATCCGTTTTTATCAATATGACTTGGTTTTGATACAAAGAGAAAGCTTTATGCTCGGAACAAGTTTTTTTGAAAAAGCGTACCACTATCTAGGCAAAAAAGTAGTTTTTGATTTTGACGATTCGATTTGGCTTCCCAATATATCAGAAAATAATAAATCACTCGCTTTTCTTAAAAACCAAAACAAAACTGCTGAAATCATTAAAATATCCGATTTGGTTTTGGCAGGAAATGCTTTTTTAGCCAATTATGCCAAACAATATAATGCAAATGTGGAAGTTTTCCCTACCACAGTTGATACAGAAATTTATAAGAAAGTAGAAACCAAAGCCAATGATGAAATAATAATAGGTTGGAGTGGTAGCCCAAGCACAATAGAACATTTCAAAACCATAATTCCCGTTTTGGTTTTCATAAAAAATAAATACAAACATAAAGTAAAATTTATACTCATGGGCGACCCAAATTGCTACGTTCAAGAGCTTGATTTACAGGGAATAGCTTGGACTAAGAAAACCGAAATCCATATCGTTTCGTCTTTTGACATTGGTATTATGCCCTTGCCTGATAATGAGTGGACACAAGGAAAATGTGGACTCAAAGGCTTGGTTTATATGTCGCTAAAAGTTGCTACCGTTATGGCTAATGTAGGTGCAAATAAGGAAATAATTCAAAATGGTGAAAATGGATTCCTTGCATCAAACGATAAAGAATGGATTAAAATATTGAGCAATTTAATTGAAAACAAGGTTTTGCGAGATGAAATTGGTGAAAAAGGCTACAGAACGGTTTTAGAAAAATATTCTTGTTATGCAAATAAAAAAAGGTATTTAGAATTATTTGAAGAATTAATTAAATAATTTTAATAGCTTTGAAAAATCTTAAAATTTGAATAAAGAATTTTCATAAAAACACGATTTGCACATTTTAAATTAAACATAAAGTCTCTTGCCAAAATTCAAGTCCCTCAAAAGTAGATTAATATTAATTTTACTCGTTGTAGTTATGGTTCCTATTTTAACCATAACTTATTTTGCTTACACCAAAGCCAAAACAGCTATTCAAGAAGAATCTTTTAATAAACTGACTGCCATTCGTGAAATCAAAAAACGACAAATAGAGTCGTATTTTAAGCAAATCAGAAGCGATCTTTTATATTTATCCAATCGACCTTGGTTGATAGCATCTGCAAAAGATTTAAAAAAGACCTATTTTGAAAGCGAAATTGATTCAAAAAACAGTTCGTTTTATGCCTTTAAAATGAATGAATTTTATCGTAAAGATTTTTTCAAATCAATAAGCGAAGTAAATCAAAAGAAAATCCCGATAGAGCAGCTTTTTCCTAACAACGACAGACGAAAATTTTATCAATACCATTTTGTAGCCAACAAAGGTAATTTTATTTCGTCTCAACATCCTTATTATGTTTCGCATACACAAACAGATATTTTAGTTAAAGAATTTACAAAAACCTTTCATTATTATGATGCCATGATGATTGATGATGTTTCTGGAGAATGTTTTTACAACACCAATCACGAAGCAGATGAGGCGGTAAGCATGAAAGAGGCACCGTTCAGAGATTTTTTATCGGGTAAGGTATTTGCAAAAGCACTCAAAATTAACAATAATGTAAATGCTGTTGTTGCGGATTTTGAGATTTATTATCCATCCAAAGGCATTCCTTCGATGTTTGTGGGCAAACCAATTTTTGATGGCGAAAAAAGAATTTGCATTTTACTTTTGCAAGTTTCTATTGAAATGCTCAACGAGGTAATGACCAACGATGCCAATTGGCTCAAAGATGGTTTGGGAATGACGGGTGAAACATATATGGTGGCGGCAGATGGCAAAATGCGAAACGATGCACGGGCATTAAAAGATAGCCGAACTAAGTTTTTTGATGATTTGGAAAAAATCAAAAAAGTGAATCCTGAAATTATAAAAGAAATGAAATTTTTAAATTCATCTATTTTATTCAACGATGTGAGTTCGCCTGTGGTAGCAAAAGCCAAACAAGGCATAACAAATACCGAAATTAGCACTAACTACTTGGGAACTAAGGTTTTGAGTTCTTATACACCTTTGGAAATAGAGGGATTGAATTGGTTTTTGATTTGTGAAATCGATGAGAAAGAAACTTTTCAAAACATTATAATTCTAAGAAACTATATAATTGTTGCCATATTGATTGTATTCTTTTTGGTATTATGGTTGAGTATTAAAGTTGCAAATTATATTGCAAACCCAATTTTAGATTTATCAGAAAAAGCACTTTTGGTTCAAGATGGAGATTTGAATGTGCAAGCCAAATCGGTGGAAAGCCCAATCGAAGTCAAAAATTTAGTTGATGCCTTTAATGGTATGGTTTTTAGCATCAAAGAAAAACAAGTGAAATTGCAAGAAATGGTGGAGGAAATTGGAACCCAAAACGAAGAATTGCAACAAAGCCAAGAAGAACTTATAACGC
>JAAFJZ010000057.1 GCA_013298205.1 Cytophagales bacterium | reverse complement strand
CCAATTCTTTTGTAATCTTTTGCTGCTCCAAGAATTGTATACTGTTTTCCATTTGTGAGCACAAAAACAGAAAGTTCTATTCCGTCAAGAAACTGTTCAATAAGAATTTTTTCCCCTGATTTTCCAAATTTATTACTAACCAACATATCATCAATGGCAGTAAAAGCTTCCTCCTTATCGGAAGTAATAATTACACCTTTTCCTGCAGCTAAGCCGTCCGCCTTAATAACAAATGGAGCTTTTGCTTCAGTATTTATGTATTTTTTTGCCAAATCCGCTTGTCCACTTTCAAAAGTAATTGCTTGGGCAGTAGGTATGGAATATTTTTCCATAAACTTTTTAGAAAAATCTTTACTGCTTTCTAAAGTTGCGCCTAATTTTCCAGGACCAATTACAATTACTTTTTTTAAGTCTTCTTCTGCTAAAATCGCTTCTCTGACACCTGCAGCGAGAGCTGCTTCAGGTCCAATTACAACCATTTGGATATTATGGAACTTGCAAGCTTTGATAATTGATTTTATATCATCTACAGCAAAAGGTAAGTTTGTACCTAAAAAGTGTGTTCCAGCATTTCCTGGTGCAATAAATAAGTAATCGCACTTCAAAGATTCCCTTAATTTCCAAGCCAAGGCATGCTCTCTTCCACCCGAACCAAGTAATAATATATTCACTCTTTTTATAATATATGTTAATTAGCTACCTCAGACATAAACTTCACTCTCATTAATCTAAGTTCTTCTTCAGAAACAAAATCGTCTCCTAAATTCACAACTGCTGAGCCTATCGAATCATTTTCAGAAGTCATAAAATATTCATATATTTCTTCTTGTTTTTCTTCATCAATAATTTGATTGATATAATAATCTAAAGTTAATTTAGTTCCAGAAAAACAAATATGCTCTATTTCATCAATTAATTCAGACATGGTTAAAGTCTGGCTTTCGGCTATTTCTTCCAACATTACTTTTCTATCAATTTGTTTGATAATAAAAATTTTGATTTTAGATTTGTTAACCATACTTTTTACCACTACATCTGTAGAAGTAACAAGGTCATTGTCAATAACATATTTTTTAATCGCTTCAAGGAAGGGCTTACCAAATTTACTTACCTTACCCATACCTACACCATTTACTTTGCTCAAATCATCAGCAGTAATAGGATAAGTTGTAGCCATTTCTTCAAGAGAGGAGTCTTGAAAAATAACATAAGGAGGCAACTCCTTTTCTTTAGAAATTTTCTTTCTTAAAGATTTTAATAAATTTAATAGTGTTTCATCAAAAGCTGTAGAACCTTGGGGTTCTTTTTCATTCAAATCCTCTTCAGATGTATCTAAAGCATCATGATATTTGAATAATTCTACATTGGTTGGTTTCTTTAAAAAGTCTAAACCTTTTTGAAGAATTTTGATAGTTCCATTTCGGTCAATCTCTTTTTCTATAAATTCCATCATCATAATCTGACGGATGATAGATTGCCAAAATTCAGGTTTTTGATCATCACCTTCACCAAACACATCAAGATCTGCATGGTTGTAACTTTCTACATATTCAGTTTCTTTACCTACTATTACATCAATAATATGATCTACAGCAAATCTTTCTTCAGTAGATTTGATGGCTGTAAGTACTGTTAATATTTCTTCTTGAGCTTGAAATTTGTCTTTAGGCTTCATGCAATTGTCGCAAAATCCACAATCTTTATCTAATATTTCTCCAAAATAATGCAAAATTTGTCTTTTTCTGCAAATTGATGAATCTGCATAGTGCGACATTTCTAGCAAAAGTTGTTTTGCATTATCTCTTTCAGTTACACTTTTATCTTTATTAAACTTTTCTAATTTTATGATATCATCTATGCTATAAAGCATTAAGCAATCGGCATTTAAACCATCTCTTCCTGCTCGTCCTGTTTCTTGGTAATAACCTTCCATAGATTTTGGAGCATCATAATGGATTACAAATCTAACATTTGGTTTGTCAATTCCCATACCAAAAGCGATAGTTGCAACCACAACATCTACATCATCATTTAAGAAAGCATCTTGATTAGCCATTCTTACTTGAGGCTCTAAACCAGCATGATAAGGTAAAGATTTTACATCGTTTACTCGCAAGAGTTCTGAAATTTCCTCAACGGATTTTCTACTTAAACAATATACGATTCCTGATTTTCCTTTATGATTTTTAACAAATCGAATTAATTCTTTTTGTGGATTTTTTTTAGCTTTAACTTCATAATAAAGATTTTTTCTGTTAAATGAAGTTTTAAAAATGTCCGCATCTTCCATTTGAAGATTTTTTTGAATATCTAATTGTACCCTTGGAGTTGCGGTTGCTGTTAATGCTATAATGGGAAGATTACCAATACCTTCTATAATAGTTTTTATTTTTCTATATTCAGGTCTAAAATCATGCCCCCATTCAGATATGCAGTGAGCTTCATCAATCGCAACAAAAGAAATTTTGGCATTTTTAAGAAAAATTAAATTGTCTTCTTTAACCAAAGATTCTGGTGCAACATAAAGCAATTTAGTCTCACCACTTAGCACATCTTTTTTAACTTTGTTAATTTCAGATTTGCTTAATGTAGAGTTCATAAACTGGGCATTAATTCCATGTCCATTGAGTTGATCTACTTGGTTTTTCATTAAAGCAATCAAAGGAGAAATGACTATTGCAACGCCTTCACTCATGATGGCTGGAAGCTGATAACACATAGATTTTCCAGCACCTGTAGGCATTATTACAAATGTATTTTTGCCAGAAAGTATGTTTTTAATGATAACTTCTTGAGCTCCTCTAAAATTATCATGCCCAAATACAGATTTGAGCTTGGATTTGAATTCTTGGTCTAATTCTACGACAGACATTTAATAAATTGGGTGTAAATATCTTTTGTGAAAATAAATTTTACAAATACTTCAATAATATATAGTTAGCAAATATTTTTAACTAAATTTTTAGAATTGTAAAAGTTTGAAATTGGCTTATTGCTAATTACAAGTTGAAATTAGTATTTTTTTTTAAATTTAACACAAATAAATAAGAATAAATATACAAAATTCTGATTTTTGCGTTTCTTTTTGAAATTTAATTAAAAAAAGCATCCTTTATTATATGAGTGATTTAAAAAATAATTATGTGATTGTTATGGCAGGAGGAATCGGAAGCCGTTTTTGGCCTTTTAGTCGAAATTCTTATCCAAAACAATTTCATGATATGACGGGTACCGGAAAAACGATGTTACAACAAACTTTTGAGCGATTTGAAAATATTTGTTTAAAAGAAAATATGTACATCGTAACCCATGAGAATTATAATGAAATTTGCAAAAATCAAATTCCTTGGTTAAAAGATGAGCAAATATTAAAAGAGCCTATTGCTAGAAATACAGCTCCTTGTGCGGCTTATGCTGTTTCTAAAATAAGCAAACAAAATAAAAATGCCGTTATTGTAGTAGCACCTTCTGACCATTTGGTTTTAAATAGCAGAAAATTTGAAGAAGACATTTTAGTTGCTTTTCAAGTTGCGGCCCAAAATAACGTTATGTTAACACTGGGAATAAAGCCTTTTCGTCCTGATACAGGTTTTGGATACATTAAATTTGATGAATAAATTACACACTTTTAATAAGGTATTGGAATTTGCAGAAAAGCCAAATCTTGAAAAAGCAGAGCAATTTTTGGCTTCAGGGCAATATTTATGGAATGCAGGGATTTTTGTTTGGTCGGCTAATTCATTTTTAGTAGCTCTTAAAAAATTTGAACCCACTATATTTGATATTTTCCAAAATGGAAATAGTAAATATTATACTCTTGATGAACAAAATTTTGTAAAAGAAGCATATAATATAACACCTTCTGTGTCTATTGACTATGCTATAATGGAAAAAGCAGACAATATTTATGTTTTATCTACTGAATTTGGTTGGTCAGATTTGGGCACATGGAAATCGTTATATGAAACCTGCAATGCAGATGATAATAGAAATGTAATTCAAGGTGAAGCAATGGTTTTTGATACCCAAAACTCTATAATCAAAGTATCTGATGGAAAATTAGCTATTGTTGAAGGTCTTGATAATTTTATTGTAGCTTTTAATGACGATGTTGTAATGATTTGCCCTAAAGAAAAAGAACAACAAGTAAAAACCTATGTAAGCCTTTTAAAAGAGAAAAATTTGAATAACTTCTCTTAGAATAATATTCTGTTTAATGCCAAAAAATTGTATTAAAATAAAATTTTAATTTATTCGAAATGTTTAAAATAAATTTTAATTTTGTGCCATATTAAAATTAAAAAAAATGGCATATAAATTCGAAACATTACAACTTCATGCAGGTCAAGAAGTTGATGAAACAACAAGATCTAGGGCTTTACCTCTTTACCAAACTACTTCATATACATTTAAAAACTCAGAACATGGAGCTAATTTATTTGGATTAAAAGAGTTTGGAAATATTTACACCCGAATCATGAACCCAACGCAGGACGTTTTTGAAAAAAGAATGGCTGCTTTGGAAGGTGGAGTCATGGCACTTGCTGTAGCCTCTGGTCAGTCTGCTCAATTTATTGCTATTAATAATTTGGCTAAAGTAGGAGATAACATCGTTTCTACATCTTTTTTGTATGGAGGAACTTATAATCAATTTAAGGTTCAGTTTAAAAGTATAGGCATAGAAGTACGCTTTGCTGATGGAGATAAAGCGGAAAGTTTCGAAGCTTTAATCGATAAAAATACAAAAGCTTTATATATTGAAACCATGGGAAATCCTGGTTTTAACATTCCAGATTTTGAAGAAATAGCTAAAGTAGCTGCAAAACACGAAATTCCACTTATTGTAGATAATACCTTTGGAGCAGGAGGATATTTATTTCGTCCTTTAGAACATGGTGCAAATATTGTTGTGGAATCTGCAACCAAATGGATTGGTGGTCATGGCACAAGTATTGGAGGATTAATTATTGATGGTGGTAATTTTAATTGGGGAAATGGCAAATTTGAACAATTCTCAAAACCATCTGAAAGCTACCATGGTATGGTTTATTGGGATGTATTTGGTCCAGCAGGTCCATTTGGTGTAAATATTGCTTTCATTATACGTGCTCGAGTAGAAGGTTTAAGAGATTGGGGCCCTGCTATTAGCCCATTCAACTCTTGGCAAATTCTTCAAGGAGTAGAAACCTTGTCTTTAAGGGTAGATAGAATTACTTCTAATGCCTTAAATTTAGCAAAATGGCTTGAAAAACATCCTGAAGTGGCTTCAGTAAATTATCCTGGTTTAGAAAGTAGCAAATACAATTCTTTAGCTAAAAAATACTTGAAAAATGGTTTTGGTGGTGTGCTTACTTTTGAAATTAAAGGTGGAAAAGCGAGAGCTGATAAGTTTATTGATAACCTAAAATTAATTAGTCATTTGGCAAATGTAGGAGATGCAAAAACATTAATTATACATCCAGCTTCCACTACTCACTCTCAATTATCAGATAAAGAACAACTTTCAGCTGGTGTTAAACCTGGTTTAATGCGCATTTCTGTAGGAATTGAGCATATTGATGATATTAAAGAAGATATTGAAAATGGATTTTCAGCTACTAAATAATTATTTTAGTAATTTAGCTCAAAAAAAAATCCTCAGCTTTTAGTTGAGGATTTTTTTTTGAGCTAAATTCAAGTAATTTATCTATTCATTGAAACCAAAAATTCTTCATTGTTTTTAGTGCCTCTCATTTGATCAAGGAGTTTTTCCATTGCTTCTTGAGCGGTATGGTCACTAAGGTATTTGCGCAGAATCCAAATTTTGTTCAACTCATTTTCACCAATTAATAAATCTTCTTTTCTTGTACCAGATGTTAAAACATCTATTGCAGGATAAACTCTTTTATTGGCTAACTTTCTATCTAATTGAAGTTCCATATTTCCAGTACCTTTAAATTCTTCAAAGATAACTTCATCCATTTTAGAACCAGTGTCTATCAAAGCTGTAGCTATAATAGTAAGTGAACCTCCATTTTCTACATTTCTTGCAGCACCAAAAAAACGTTTTGGTTTGTGCAAAGCATTGGCATCTACACCTCCAGAAAGTATTTTACCTGAAGAAGGGGAAACTGTATTGTGTGCTCTTGCTAATCTGGTTATAGAGTCGAGTAAAATAACTACATCATGTCCACATTCAACCATTCTTTTGGCTTTCTCTAAAGCCATATTTGAAACTTTTACATGCTTTTCTGCTTGTTCATCAAATGTTGAGGCAATAACTTCTGCTCTAACACTTCTTGCCATATCTGTAACTTCTTCAGGTCGTTCATCTATTAATAAAATAATCAAATAAACTTCTGGGTGGTTGGTTGCTATTGCATTGGCTATTTCTTTAAGTAAAACAGTTTTTCCAGTTTTGGGTTGAGCTACTATCATTCCTCTCTGTCCTTTACCTATAGGAGCAAACATATCTAAAACTCTAGTAGAATAAGTACTAGCGTTAGTTGTAAGTCGTAGCCTTTCTTGTGGAAAAAGAGGTGTGAGATATTCAAATGGAATTCTATCTCTTACTGCTTCAGGTGTTTTACCATTTATTGTATCTACTTTTAAAAGAGCGAAATATTTCTCACCTTCTTTAGGTGGACGAATAGACCCTTTAACCGTATCACCAAGTTTTAAACCAAATAGTTTTACTTGTGAAGGAGAAACATAAATATCATCAGGGCTAGCCAAATAATTGTAATCTGGAGATCTCAAAAAACCATATCCTTCTTGAATTAATTCTAATACGCCTTCATTAATAATAACACCATCAAAATCTTTAAAAGTTTGATTATTAATTACTTGCCTTTGTGGACTATTTCTTTGGTCCCTATTTTCTCTGTTGATATTAGGGTTGGAATTTCTAAGTTGGTTTTGTTGTGAAATTGAAGAATCTCTCGTAATTGAATTAACATCTTCATTATTTTGAACGATTTCATTTGAAACAAGTTCTTCGGCTACAAAAGGTGTTTCATTTTCAGTTTGAAGTGGAACTTGATTCATAATTTCATTTACAATCGGTAAGTCTTGTCTGTGTTCTTTTTTAGGCATTAAAACGGGAACATCACCAGATTTATCTTCAACAATTGCTTCAGCTTTTACATTTTCTCTCCTTATTCTTGGTTTTGAATTAGAATTAGAAGGCGTTAAATTTGAATGATTTGAAAAAACAGTTCTTTCAGTTTGTTGTTTTTCAGCTGGAATCCCAAGAATAGATTTTACTTCAGATTCAGGTATTAAGGCTTGTTTATCAAGTATTTTATAAATAATATCTTCCTTTTCTAGTTTTTTGGAATTTTTAACTTCTAGTTTCTCAGCTATTTCTTTCAACTCAGAAATAAGCATAAGATTCAAATCTTCAATGGTGTACATTTTTGGTAAAAAGGTAATTAAGGGGAATTTTTAGAAATTTTTTTGAAGCGTTTATGAAAAAATAATTCGAAACGCATATAGGATTATGTTGCAAATATAGTTTATGTTTATATATTTCAAAATATTTATAGTGTTTTTTTATTAAATTGTTAAAAATGACGCTAAAATTATTTTGATGTTAAGGTTATAAAGTGATTGCATGTTTATAATTTATTTTGTGAAGCAAGTAAATATAATATTGCCATTCGAATTGCAACACCATTTTCAACTTGTTCTAAAATAAGTGCTTGATCTGAATCAGCTACATCGCTATTAATTTCTACGCCTCTGTTAATAGGTCCGGGATGTAAAATTGTAATTTTCTTTTCTAAATTTTTTATCATTTTAGAATTGATTCCAAAGTATTGAGAATATTCTCTTAATGAAGGGAAAAACGCACTTTCTTGCCTTTCAAGCTGGATTCTTAGGACGTTAGCCACATCACACCAAGAAAGAGCAAAGTTTATGTCATGGCAAATTTCAACACCCAACATTTTATAATGCATAGGAATAAGGGTTTTGGGACCACAAACCATTACTTCAGCACCTAATTTTTTTAAAGCAAACACGTTTGAAAGAGCCACTCTTGAATGCAAAATGTCACCTACAATTGCTACTTTTATACCTTCTACTTTTCCGAATTTCTGACGAATGGTGAATGTATCTAATAATGCTTGGGTAGGATGTTCATGGGTACCATCACCAGCATTGATAATGTTAGCGTTAATTCTATTGGCTAAAAAATGAGGAACTCCTACACTTGCATGCCTAATAACAATCATATCCACTTTCATAGCTAATATATTATTAATAGTATCAAGCAAAGTTTCTCCTTTTTTAACTGAACTTGAAGAAGATGAAAAATTGACTACATCAGCTGAAAGTCTTTTTTCTGCCAATTCAAAAGATAGGCGAGTGCGGGTAGAATTTTCAAAGAAAATATTAGCAATTGTTATGTCTCTTAAAGTAGCTACTTTTTTTATAGGTCTGTTGATTACATCTTTAAAACTAAGTGCTGTTTCGTGTATCAACTCAATATCTTCTTTGCTGAGTTCTTTGATTCCTAAAAGATGTTTTGTACTAAGCATTTTCATTTGTATCAATGGTAATTAGCCAAATGTTGTCTTCATTAAATCCTTGTTCTTTCAACTCAACTAAAACTCTCTGTGAAGGCATAGTATTTACTGTTTTACCCACATAATTAGCCATTATAGGAAGCTCTCTAGAATAATCTCTGTCTATTAAACAAAGACATTCTACTTTACTTGGTCTGCCATAAGCTAACATTGCTTCCAATGCAGAACGAATTGTACGACCAGAATACAGAACATCATCTACAAGAATAACTTTTTTGTTTTCTATTAAAAATGGAATTGTATTTGTATAGGAAGGAGATTCTATAGGTCTTCTTCTAAAATCGTCTCGATTAAAACTTATATCTAAATAACCGACTTCAATGGTATTGGGTTGAATTTCATTTAATTTATGTTTGATACGGTTAGCCAAAAAAACACCTTTAGGTTGTAAACCTAAAATGACTGTATTTTCAAAACTGCCGTGATTTTCTATTAATTGCTCGCAAAGGCGTAGCAAAATAATATCTAAAAGTGAGGACGGAATTATTAATCTCTTCATCAAAAGCCAAATATCATAATAACTTGCGTTTTGACAAAATAAATAAAAAAAAATATTTTAAATTAAGAAACATAGAATTTTATAAAAGAAATGGAATGTGACTTTTGTTTAATTTATTCAATTATTGAAATTAAATCTATTTCTAACAAGGATAATTGCTAAATTACATTCTAATATTTGATTGAAATGTTTTTAAAACAAAAGTGTTAAATCTAAATTTTATCAACTTTTTTAAAATTATGCCAAATAAAATTTATTTTAAAATAAAAATTAATAGCTTTGTGGGCTTAAAACAAAAGTAAAAACGTGTTTAAAACAGATAAAAAATACATAAGAAGTTTTGATTTGGCTCTTTCTCTTATCAAAGAAGAAGTGTTTTATTTAACTTATGATATTGATAATCAGTTTTTTGCAAATATTGAAGATAGTATTATAGATCAAGGTACATTTCATGTAGTTTTGGAAATAACACCTATTTTAAATGGTTTTAAGTTGAAATTTGATGTAAAAGGAAGTTTAGAACTAACCTGTGATATTTCTTTAGAACGTTTCATTGAAGAAATTGAAATTGATGATTACATTATATTTCAATATGGTGAGAAAGAATTAAATGAACATGAACATCTTATGATTATTAACGTAAATGCGCCTGTAATTAATTTTTCAACTTATATATATGAGCAAATAGCGGTGAATTTACCTTTTAAAAAAGTACATCCTCGCTTAAAAAACATAGAAAATGAAAATGAGCAAGAAATTGTCCCGTTTTATAGCACACATAATTTTGCAGAAAGCAAGGAAGACGATAAAATAGTAGACGATACTCGCTGGCTGGCACTAAAAAACTTAAAATTTGAAAATTAACATCCACAATTAATAAATAATACCTAAAATGGCAAATCCTAAGCACAGACATTCCAAAACCCGTAGAGATAAAAGAAGAACCCACGACAAAGCAGTTGTGGCTACATTAACTACCTGCCAAACCACTGGAATGCCTCATTTATTTCACAGAGCACATTGGCACGAAGATAAATTGTATTACAAAGGTAAAATTGTAATGGAAAAAGAAGCTGCCAAAGCTTAATTTTAGCTAAATTTCAATTTTATAGGATGAAAATAGCATTAGATGTTCTTGGGGGAGACTACGCTCCAAAAGCAGTTATAGAAGGGGTTTTAGAAGCAAAAAAGACCCTATCCTCTGATTGTTCTATTGTATTATTAGGTCCACAAGAAACCATAGAGTCTCAATTTGCCAATTTAGGCGGAGATATTTCCTTATTTGAAGTTATAAATTGCCCTCAAATTATTGAGATGGCAGAAAATCCTACCAAAGCCGTTCAGCATAAACCTGATTCTGGTATTGTAACAGGAATGAAAATGGTAGCCACGGGTCAGGCAGATGTAATCTGTAGTGCAGGTAATACTGGCGCAATGATGGTGGCATCCATGTTTATTTTAAAACCTATTAAAGGTGTAATAAGACCTGTTATCGCAGGCTTTTTTCCAAAATTAAAAGGCGACTATGGTACAATAATAGATGT
>JAAFJZ010000562.1 GCA_013298205.1 Cytophagales bacterium | reverse complement strand
TTATGATGAGGGTAATAGGTGAACCTCCTGCAATAGCTACTGAAAACGATTTAAAAAGTATGAAAGAGCAGTTTTCTACCTTGCTCAAAATTAAAGGTTTTTTTGATAACCAAGTGTCATATAAAATAGATTCAAACTTCAAAGATTTAAAAGTAAACTTTACAATATTTGAAGGTAAGCCTTATTATTTTGATAAAATAAATTATTTCTGTGAAGACAGCGCTTTTTTAAATAAAATTTTAATTGATAAAGCTCCTCATTTTGTAAAGTCAGGTTTGCGATATGATGAAGATTTAATCGCCAAAGAAAGAGAGCTAATAGAAAAAATAGGTAAAAATAACGGGTATTATGAATTTAGTAGACAATATGTTTTTGTAGAAGTTGATACTTTAATTAAAGGCAATTTTTTAAACTTAGTTTTTAACATCAAAACACCATCAAACTCAAATAAGCATATCAAATACAAAATAAATCAAGTTAAATTTTTTGTAAATGCTGACCAAGAAAGCAAAAGTGCTCCATTGGGAAAAGTTTTGACTGATTCTACTGCGTTTCACTATTATTATAATCAATATAGTCCTACTTTTCTTCATTCAAAAATGAAAGTTAATCCTCAAAAACTTTATTCATTTTCAGATGCCCAATACACTCAATTGCAACTTAACTATTTAGACAACTTTAGGTCGGTAAGTTTAAATTACTTCAAAACACCTGGTAAAGATTCGCTAATAGATGCCAATATTTATGTACAATCTATGAAAAAGTATCAAATTACAAATGATTTAGGGCTTAGTGTTTCACAAGGTATACCCGGACCATTCGTAAGTGTATCTTTTCTTGTAAAAAACATATTTAAACGTTGTGAAAATTATAGCCTTACAGGCAGGTGGGGAATTGAAGGTGTAGCAAGTGCCGCAACTACAGACAAAGTATATGCTAGCCAAGAGATTAGTATAAATAATGGACTAAATGTACCTCAATTTTTGATTCCAGGCAAAATCAGAGATTTGTATCAAGAATTTAATCCTCGCACACAAATTAACCTTGGTTATAGCCAAACTTTAAGACCTGAATATGAACGTTATATGATTAATGGCTCAATTGTATATTCTATTACACCCAAACCTTCAATAAGATTTAGTTTTACAGCCTGGCAACTTAATTATATATTCACTGAAAAAAATAATAACAATGACGGTTTGGCATTTTTTCAATATTTGGCTGATTTGCAACAAAAAAACGGGAATAACATAATTTTTAGTTTTAACCGTTCTTTGGTTTCTAATATGCTTTTTTCATTTACTTATAACACTTACAATCCCAGCCTTAACAAAAAAAGCAAATATTTTCAAATTAGCTTTGAGCCAGGAGGCCTTACTTTGCCACTTTGGTATCCATTAGCAAAAGACCTAATTAAACAACTTCAAATTCAACCTTTTCAATATTTTAGAGCCAATGTTGAAACTCGATTTTATGCGCCTTTAACCAAACAAAGTACATTTGTATTCCGATTTAATTCTGGAATAGCCTATTTTTATGGAATATCAACAGCTTTGCCTTATGAAAAATACTTTTTTGCTGGCGGTAGCAATGGCATACGTGCTTGGAGGCCAAGAAGGCTAGGTTTGGGAGGATTTACACCTCAAGGATTTAACCCCAATACATTAAAATATGACGATAGATTTGAACAACCTGGAGAAATTATTTTAGAAACCAACGTAGAGTATCGATTCCCAATTTTTAAATTTTTTAAAGGCGCAATTTTTGCTGACGCAGGAAACGTTTGGTCTACAGGTAGGCAAACAGGTCAAAGTTTAGATGCTTCATTTTCTGAAAAGTTCATTACTCAAATCGCTTTAGGAGCTGGAGTTGGATTTAGATTTGATTTCAATTTCTTAGTTTTTAGACTGGATGTGGCTACTAAACTGTATGACCCAGCTATTCCAGAACAATATAATCGATGGGTAGCACGATTTATTAGTTTGTCAGAACCTCTGGGTAAC
>JAAFJZ010000561.1 GCA_013298205.1 Cytophagales bacterium | reverse complement strand
ATCTACATTACGGCAGGAACAGCTGGGCTTATATACTACCAAGAGCCGGGATGGCAAGGTCATGATAGATGTAATCTATCTGAGTTGGAAAGTAAAGTTGAATCTTTTCTCAGCATTCAGGTGTATGAAAACCAAATAGTTTTATCCAATTTACCTAAAACAACTGAAGTTCAAATTTTAGATATTTTAGGTAGAGTTTATCCTATTATTTTGATTGACAACCAAGCGGAACAAAATATTACGATTTCAACGGCTTCTCTCCCTTCAGGAATGTATCTAATTAAAGTACTCTCAAATTCTAAATTTTATGTACAAAAATTTATTAAATAAGGTTTAAATCTTAATACTCATTTTTTTTGTAAATTCCACTCTTTACGCACAAAATCTTAATTCTTCCAATATCAATAGGAAAAAGCTATTTATTGTCTGCGATACCCTGCAAAATTTCAATGCACAGGGTAAAAAAGTACTTACTTCTGAAATTACTGAGGAATCGATAGGTAATCATACTTTAAACATTCCTTCCGAGGGCTTAAGTAATGGTATTTATAATCTTCGTTATAAGATGGGAGAGAAAGTCTCTAATCAAAAATTTGTCATTTTACGTTAGATTGGATAGCTTCATCAAGTTTTAAAACTTGATGAAGCTATCCAAATGAGTAGTTTTTCAAAACACTTTACGAATTCAATTTTTTCAAATGTAAAACTTATGAAAATCCTTATACGTGAAGAATAAGGAAAAAGCAGTTTTGCTTAATCATTAGAAAAGACTTATGCAAAATCAAGATTTAGAAATCAATATTTTAATTGGCTCATATTTTCTTAATCTTTTCGCATTCCTTAAAAACTTATTTCTCTAGTAGAAAGACATCTATTTAAAATATTATTTTCACTAATATTGCATGAAATTTAGCATAATATAAAGTGATGAAATACGATATAATTGTAGTTGGAGGAGGAATAGTAGGATTGGCAACCGCTTTGCGCACACTAGAAAAGAAACCGCACGCAAAAGTTTTGGTTTTAGAAAAAGAAAATACCTTAGCCGCTCACCAAACGGGGCATAATAGTGGCGTAATTCATTCAGGTTTGTATTACAAGCCTGGGTCTTTGAAGGCTACCAATTGCATAAATGGGTATAACGATTTGATTGCTTTTGCTGATAAAGAAGGCATAAAATATGATTTATGTGGTAAAATCGTTGTCGCTACAGAGCCGCATGAGTTGCCACTTTTGGAAAATCTTTACCAAAGGGGTTTAGCCAATGGTTTGGATAAGATGACTAGGCTTAAAAAAGAAGAAATCGCTCAATATGAACCTCATGTGAAAGGCTTAGCTGCTTTGCATGTGCCTTACACAGGAATAATAGATTACAAAGAAGTTACAGAAAAATATGCCGAATGTGTAAAAAGACTAGGAGGTACAGTAGAAACGGGAGCCAAAGTAAGTAATATTACCAATCGTGCAGATGGATTGGAAGTTGTATGCGAAAATGGCAAAACCTACCAAAGTAGATTTTTGGTAAACTGTGGCGGATTATATTCTGATAAATTGGCTTCCCTTACACAGCCAGATTTGAATGTGAGAATCATTCCATTTAGAGGCGAATACTATGAATTAAAACCAGAAAAAGAGTATTTAGTCAAAGGACTTATTTATCCTGTTCCCGATCCTAATTTCCCTTTTTTGGGTGTGCATTTCACACGCATGGTGCACGGAGGCGTAGAAGCTGGGCCTAATGCCGTTTTTGCATTCAAAAAAGAAGGCTATAAAAAAACGGATTTTGATTTACAAGAGTTTTGGGGCTCTTTGGCATGGCCAGGATTTAGAAAAGTAGCTATGAAATATTGGAAAACGGGCTTAATGGAATATAGAAGGTCTTTTTCAAAACAACTTTTCACCGAAGCATTGCAAAGATTGATACCCGAAATTCAAAAAAATGATTTGGTACAAGGTACAGCTGGCGTAAGGGCACAAGCTTGTGATAGAACAGGCGGTTTATTGGA
>JAAFJZ010000559.1 GCA_013298205.1 Cytophagales bacterium | reverse complement strand
AACGAGCAAATGAGCCAAGTAAAAAAAGATTTTTATGATTACCACGCCTCTATTATGGAGCCTTGGGATGGACCAGCTTCGATATCTTTTACCGATGGTACGATTGTAGGAGCTACTTTAGATAGAAATGGATTAAGACCATCGAGGTATATCGTTACAGATGATGATGTAGTAATTATGTCGTCAGAATCTGGAGTTGTTGATGTAGATCCTGCCAAAATAGTAAAAATGGGTCGTTTACAACCAGGTAAAATGTTTGTAGCTGATTTGGAGCAAGGTAGAATCATTAGCGATGAAGAATTAAAAGAGCAAATTTGCTCTGCTAAGCCTTATGGAGATTGGCTTAAAAAGCATAAAATTAAAATATCAGATATTCCAGAAGCTTTAGGTGAGTTTAAAAAATATGATGGTGACACAACCTTAAAAAGACAATTGGTTTTTGGTTATACATCAGAAGATTTGAATACTGTTATCATGCCCATGGCATTAGACGGAAAAGAAGCAATTGGCTCAATGGGGCAAGATACTCCTTTGGCGATTTTGTCTGACCAAGCTCAACACCTAAGTTCATACTTCAAGCAACTTTTTGCCCAAGTTACCAATCCACCAATAGATCCGATAAGAGAACGATTGGTGATGTCTTTGGCATCATATATAGGAGGGATGCAAAATTTATTGGATGAAAATGAAGGTCATTGCCACACAGTAGCTTTGCCACATCCTATACTTACCAACAATGATTTAGAAAAACTGAGATTTATTGACACGGGGCATTTTCAATCGAAAACAGTTCATTCTATCTTTAGGTCTGATGGCAAACCCAATTCATTAGAAAAATCGCTCGATAGAATTTGCAGATATGCCTCTGATGCTGTGGATGATGGCTTTGAAGTCGTAATCCTTTCAGATAGAGGTGTAGATTCAGATCATGCACCGATTCCATCACTTTTGGCGGTTGCAGCGGTTCATCATCATTTAATTAGAAACGGGCAAAGAGGAAAAGTCGGAATCGTAGTAGAAGCTGGAGATGTTTGGGAAACACATCATTTTGCCACTTTAATAGGTTATGGAGCTACGGCTATCAACCCTTACTTGGCATTTGAAAGTATAAATCATGTAAAACAATCTGGAGAAGTTAAAACTGATTATGATTTAGAAAAGCTACAAAAAAATTATATTAAAGCGGTAAATGAGGGTTTGCTAAAAATATTCTCTAAAATGGGAATATCTACTTTGCAATCTTATCAAGGCGCACAAATTTTTGAAGCATTAGGTATAGATAAAACGGTAGTAGATAAATACTTTACGGGAACCGTTTCGAGAATTGGCGGGCTTACTTTAGATGGAATAGCGAGAGAATCGCTAATGAAATTTAATATGGGTTATTCAGAAAAAGAAATACCTGTAGATAGATTACAAGTAGGTGGAAATTACCAATGGAAAAGAAAAGGAGAATTTCATCTTTTCAATCCTGAAACGATACATTTACTACAATACTCTACTGCAACCAATAACTATCAATTGTTTAAAAAATTCACAAAAGCAATTGACAACCAAAGCGTAAAAGCTTGTACACTAAGAAGTTTAATTGATTTTGAGCATTCAAGACCTTCTATTACAATAGATGAAGTAGAACCAATTGAAGGAATCTTGAAAAGATTTGCAACGGGTGCTATGTCGTTTGGCTCTATTTCACACGAAGCGCATTCTACATTAGCCATAGCAATGAATAGAATTGGTGCCAAAAGCAATACAGGTGAAGGAGGAGAAGACGAAATCAGATATGAACCAAAAGAAAATGGAGATTCAGAAAGATCGGCTATCAAGCAAGTAGCTTCTGGAAGATTTGGTGTAACGAGTTATTATTTAAGTAATGCAGACGAACTCCAAATCAAAATGGCACAAGGCGCAAAACCTGGTGAAGGTGGACAGCTTCCTGGATTTAAAGTAGATGAGTGGATAGGAAAAGTGAGGCATTCTACTCCTGGAGTAGGTTTGATTTCTCCGC
>JAAFJZ010000056.1 GCA_013298205.1 Cytophagales bacterium | reverse complement strand
TAGATGATAATTTTGCCAACATTACTGAAGCTGCCAAAACAGGTTTACACACGATGCACGTTACGCCAGAAAAGTCAATGCTGGATTATTTGGAACAAGCATTATGAATGAAAGCTAACTTTTTAGTTATAATAGTTTTTTTACTTTTATTAACTTAGGATTTCTTTAAGCATTTCTAGACTTAAAAGAATTAAAAATATTTTTAAATTTTTTAAACAACGATTTTTAAAACTGTTTAAGCAAAAAAATTAAAGTTAGATGTTCTTTATAAATAAGTATCAAACTTCAATGATATATATTTTTTGCATGGTTAGCTAATCGCACCAGCTGCAAAATCTGTAAATATTATCAGATTAATATGATGCAATTACCATAAAATATTTCTTAAAAAAGTAAATTAGCCTATCATTTGATACGAAAAACCTGCAAATACGACAACAATTTATAAGTATTTAGATGGTAATACGCCAAAAGTTTTTTTGAATTGAATAGAAAATTTATTTGGATCTTTATATTTTAGCAATGTAGCAACTTCACCGACTGAAACTTTTTGGCAAATTAATGTAGATGCCAAAAGCATTTGTTTTTCGAGGTAAAATTGATAAACTGTCTTATCATTATATTTTTTAAACTCTGATTTTAACTTAGTTGGTGATACAGATAGTGTTTGTGCAAGTTTTTCAATTCCTATAAATTCATCATATAGCGACTGTTCTAAAATATTTTCAGCCTTTTTTATCATATTATTTTTAAGTTTTATTTCAATGTTTCCATTTTTAAAATATAGATAGTCAGATAAAAAACACGATATTATTTTTTCGCTTAACTCTTTAGCATTTGGTAAATTCACCTCTGAAATAGGTTTGTTTTGAAGGTTTTCATTTAAAATATTACTTATTTTGTTTACCGATATTGCATTAGGAATGGGTAATGAGATAATTTCATTTTGATTAAGCATTGCATCAAAATCATTTATTTTTGATGCAAAATGAGTGTCAATATAATTTTGCAACCATTTTTTATCTACAATAAAAAGTACACTAAAAAAACGAGTATTTTTTTTAAGATAACCTTCATTTTTTGTATTCGCTTTAAAAAAACTCCAATTCATGGAAGGAGGCGAAATTAAACTTGTGTTTTTTAGAGTTATAACCTTTTGGCTATAATTATCTGAGGTTCTTACGAAGGCTAAATAATAAAAAGGAGAATCTTCCTCCTCACAAAATGAAATCGTTTTTACATTTACTTTCCAAACTATATGATTTGTAAATAACCAAAAACCTTCATTAAATTTTATGAACTTTAATTTGAATTTTAAAAGTGGGGTTGAAAGCGAAAAGCACTGTTTTTCTTCATTATATTTTGTAAAAGGTGATTTTTTTATTCCCTCTATTTTTGACTCAGGACTTTGAGATATGTAATGAATATTAAAATAACCTTTATTAAAACTAAAAAATCTGTTTTGGAACGATTTTATCCATTCTTCTACTCTTTCTATAATTAGTCTATTGCTACTCATTTTAGATTGGTAAGATTCTACTATAAAAAAAAGTTTGGTTTGATTTTTAAATAGAAAACCAAACTTTAATTGCTACTTTACTCTGCTAAAATTTATATTTTTAAAATCAGTTAAAATTTAATAATAAACTTAATAAAATCCATTTCTATTATTAAATTAAGAAATTTCTAACAAATAGAATAGTAAAGACTCTTATTTAGCTTTTATTTTTAAAGAAAATGAAACTATTAGCTTTTTGTTAAATTCCCAAATCTTTCATACAAGAAGCTATTTTTTGATCTAAAATAGCACCTGTAGATGCAAACAAATCCTTAGATAATAAAGGTGTGTTTACACTACAATAAAATTTGATTTTAGGTTCTGTGCCTGAAGGTCGAGCTGAAATCTTACTGCCATCTTTTGTTTCAAATTGTAATACATCAGATTTTGGTAAATTAATAGGTGTTTTTAAACCTGAAAGAATATCCGTTTTTACCTGATTTTGATAATCTAGCAATGCCACAAGTGGTGAACCTCCAAGTGTTTTTGGTGGATTTTGCCTTAAATCTGACATCATTTGCTTGATTTGCTCCTGACCCGTTTTGCCAGTTTTGGTAACAGAAATCAATTTTTCTTTGTAATAGCCATATTTTACATACATTTCAAGCATCCAATCGTACAAACTTGAGCCTTGGTCTTTTGCAAAAGCTGTCATCTCTGCTATAAAAGCACAAGCCGAAACTGCATCTTTATCCCTTACAAAATCACCTACCAAATAGCCATAGCTTTCCTCTCCTCCACATATAAAAGTCAATTTGCCTTCATTTTCTTTTATCAAACCTGCTATATATTTAAAGCCCGTAAGCACATCATCACACCTCACTTGATAAGCTTCAGCTATTTTATTAATCAAATCTGTGGTTACAATCGTTTTTACCAAAAATTGCTTACCGTTTAATTTACCTGCTTTTTTCCAAGCTTCAAGCATATAATAAAAGAGTAAACTTCCTGTTTGGTTGCCATTGAGCAATTCAAATTCTCCATTTGGATTTTTGATTGCAATTCCTACTCTATCGGCATCGGGATCAGTGCCCAAAAGCAAATCTGCATCAATTTCTTTGGCTTTCTTGAGTGCCATGCTCAAAGCCTCTGCTTCTTCCGGATTAGGGTAAACAACGGTAGGGAAATTGCCATTAGGTATCTCTTGTTCTTTTACAATATGTACATTTTTAAACCCAAAAGCACTTAAAAGTTGGGGAACTATCGTGATTCCGGTGCCATGTATAGGCGTAAAAACGATTTTTAAATTCTCTTGACGCTTAATGGCTTCTTGTGAGATAGAAAGCGAAAGGCATTTATTGATATAATCATTTTCTAAATCATCAGAAATCGTTTCGATTAGAGCCGAATTGGCTTGAAATTTAATTTGAGAAAGCGATTTTATTTTAGAAACTTCTGTGATCACATTTTTATCATGTGGAGCAATCATTTGTGCGCCATCGTTCCAATAGGCTTTGTAGCCATTGTATTCTTTTGGATTATGAGAAGCCGTAATTACAACCCCACTTTTACAATTTAATTTGCGAATAGCATACGAAAGCAAAGGTGTAGGGCGTAATGCTTTGAAAAAAAACACTTTGATTCCGTTAGCAGAAAAAACATCGGCCGTAATTTGAGCAAAAAAATCACTTTGGTTTCGGCTATCATGTGCTATGGCTACACTAATATTTCCTTCAGGATAAATATGAATAAGGTAGTTTGCCAAACCCTGCGTAGCCATACCTAGGCTATATTTATTCATTTTGTTTGTGCCTACACCCATTAGCCCACGCAAGCCACCCGTACCAAATTCTAAGTTTTTGTAAAAAGAATCGCTGAGCTCGTCTTCTGCTCCTCGAGCTATCGCATCATTGATCCAAGCTTTGGTGTCAGAATCGTATTCTCCAGTAAGCCAGCTATTTATGTTTTCTTTAGTTGCTTGGTCAAGTTTAGATAAGTGGTCTGTCATGGCAATTTTTTAAATAGTTAATTTGAATATATTTTCTTAACAATAGAATAGCATTTTAAAGCTATAAAATTAGTTTTTTCTAATACGTTAAACAACTAATCGTGTTAATATTTATTTGTAAAATTAAGAAATAAACTTTTTTAAAAACTAATCAAGAATTCAAAAAATAAAGTTTTTGAAAATGGTTAAAATTGAAAAAAGTTATTGTAGAATAAGTTAATTTCAATTTAAGAGTTGAAAAAATCAGTAATGAACATAAAATTTAATTTTTTTGGGTCAAGTTAAAAATTTCTTTTATGGCTCATTTGAATTGGAATAAAAATTTAAGCTTCTGAAAATCATTTCATTCAGAAGCTTATTAAAATTAAAACATTTCAGTTTTAGCAAAAAAGAAACTTGCTTCTAATAGTGCGTTTTCATCCGAATCTGAGCCATGAACTGCATTGGCTTCTAATGATTTGGCAAACAGCTTACGAATGGTTCCTTCCTCGGCTTGAGCAGGATTTGTAGCACCAATAAGTTTACGATAATCGGCTACCGCATCGTTTTTTTCTATTACAAAAGCCATTATTGGTCCTTTAGACATATATTTTTTCAAATCGTTGTAGAAAGGTCTTTCTTTATGTACTTCATAAAATTTGCCTGCTACCTCTTCACTTAAATATGTAAGTTTTAAAGCTTTAATTTTAAAACCTGCTTTTTCTATCATTTGAAAAATCGCTCCAGAATGTCCATCTGCATAAGCATCTGGTTTTATCATTGAAAATGTAATTGCCATAATTGTTTTTTTAATTTGGTTGTAAAGACTATTGTAAAAAATGGAAATGCAAAGCTATGTTTTTTTGTGGTTTGTCGAAAAATAGGGGCTAGATTTTTTTGGGAAGGGACGAGATTTTATTTAAAATATTTTGTGTATGTTGATTTACTATTCGAGCATTGATAAATAAGCTATAAGAATAACCAAGCCAGTGAGTTAGACCCAATAACCTATTAGGTTGAAAAAGTAACACAAAAAAATACTTCGCTTGAAACAATAGTCTTTTAGACAACCATAATGGAAAAAAGTCTAAATACTTGTAATTTTTCAATATAATGTCTTCATAAGAACTTGTAAAAAATGAACTATAACCGTTACCAAAGTAAAATTTATATAAATATTTGTATGTTAATCTATTCGGTGGAATACAGTGATGAAATTCTAATCCATTTTCAGGGACAAATAATTCAAATCCCAACAAATATAGAATCCAGCATAATTCTGTGTCTTCACCAGACAACATTTTTTTTCCTTTTCTGCCAGTTACAAGGTGAGTGAAATTTATTTGTGATAAGACAAGAAAGCATTCTTTCTTAAATGCGATGCCAGCCCCATAAACTGTTTTTTTTTGTCTAAAAGAACTATGCTGCTCCCCTGTAGCATAGCAGTATTTGAATTGATCAAACCATTTTGGCAATTCAATGTCTGATATAGCCACACCATGTCCTCCAAGGATTGAAGCTTGAGTATTTGAAAATAAATTATAGACATTACTAATATAATTGTCATTTAACCAGTTGTCATCATCACAAAAAACCAAATAATTATATTTTGAACTATTAACACCCTTTTTTCTAGCGTGGCTAAG
The DNA here is from genome assembly GCA_013298205.1 of Cytophagales bacterium. Classification (GTDB taxonomy): domain Bacteria; phylum Bacteroidota; class Bacteroidia; order Cytophagales; family UBA9547; genus JAAFJZ01. Next base: position 5,508 of record JAAFJZ010000056.1, on the reverse strand, counting down.
TCCAGGATTACTTTCTTTTAAAACAGAAAAATCGAGGTTGCTTGATTCTAATTTATTTTGAGCTATTTGGGCTGTTGTATCTGAAGAATTGTTGTCAATAACTAACACTTCCCAATTTATATAGCTAGGTATATTTTGGTTTATAAGGTGCACTAAAGTATTTTCAATTCTTTTAGAACTGTTGAAGCCGCAAATAATTACTGAAACACCGTTCATTGCTTTTAAAAGGTTTTCAAAAAGGTAATTCTGTCAATTAACCATATTTTTATGTAATGGAGCACATCCTTAAAAAATTTCACATTTTGAAAAGGATTTTTTAATAAAGTAAGAAAAATATGTTTAAATCCAACTAAATACATTTTACTCTGAAAAGCAATCATAGCATTGTAAGAGTGTGTGTATTCGTGATTAGGGAATAATTTTAGAAGGTGATTACAATACTTTTTTACTTGTTCTTTTTTATCTTTCAAACTTAGTTTTGCGAAATCATTATTGAGTTTTTCAGAAAGTAATTTATCAGCTATTTTTTTCTCTGTACTATGCCAATAATGTCTATTGTATTTCTCAAAATCGGTTAAAGTTCCTTTTGTTTGGAGAACATACGAGAAAGAAAATTGCTCGCAGGCGTGATGTCTAACTTTAGCGTAGGTTTGGTCTGTAAGCTGATAAACGGCATTTAGCCAATTTTTATTTTCGTGGTGAAGTCCTATAATACCAGCATTCCAAGAACTAAAATTTGGGACAATACTAACAAGTTCGTTATCAATTTTAAATTTATTTTCATTAAATAGATTGCAATATTCTTTTGTAATATCTATTTCTTGTTGCTGATTAATATCTTTAAAGCTAAATTCATACTTGTGCATAATAGAGTTTTTCACTGAAATCTCTTGTAGTGAGTTGCTCATATTTGCAGTAAAAAAAGTATCAGAATCTGCATACAAAATTATGTTTTGAGGATATTGGTTAAAAGTTTTTTCTATAATTCCAATCTTAACTCGGTGTATAAGGTCATATTCTCCCATCATACTAATAATACTTTTTTCATCAATATCTACATATTCAACAATTAGTATATTTTTTAGAAATTGTTTTAAATAATATGAATCGTCAGTATATAATAGTATTTTGTCATTAATATCATAATCATAATTCGCAATCAAACTAAGTACCGAGAATATTGTTCTTTGGTGAACAACTATTGATTTATAAGAAAAAAAAACAAAACTATACGGCATTCTTAAATTATATTGTTATTAATAAAAATTGTGTTCAGCCCTGTTTCGGCAACTATTTTAAAATTTTTCTCTTCTAAAAAACTTATGATACTTTCCTCTCTCATTCCTTTGGCATAGTTTTGTGTTTCTACACAAATAATTTTAGGAAAATTCGTTTCAAAATCAATAGAGCGTAATATTTCCTCGTCAAGTCCTTCAACATCTATAGAAAGTAAATCTGGAAAGATATTATTATGATATTTTTTTACTATTTCTTGTATCGTAACAACAGGTAAACTAATCATTTTTTTGATTTTAGAAATTCCTTTGCTTTGATATAAATTCGCTTCATTTTCAAAAAGGTATTTAACGTATCATTATCCATCATAAAATACTGTAATGTCCCACTTTTAGCAGCAATTCCAACATTTATGTTAATGTCTTGTGTTCTCTGTTTTACAAACCTTTGAAAAGATACAGGATTTGGCTCAATATTTATACCACGATATCCTTGTTGATAGAACAAAGCAGTATTGCTAATTAAAAAGGGGTCGTAAGCACCTATATCTATGTAGGTCATTTTTTTTAGTTTTAAAATATTTATCCACATATGTAAAATGCGGTCTTCTCCCGCTTGCGAGAACGAAAGTACGGGATTTTGTCGGTTTCGTTCGTTTCTAAAAATTTGAATTTTCTTTAGAATAAATTGAGGAATAAGGTTTTTAATTATATTTTTTATCATTTTTAAATTAAATTTTACTCTTTGAAAATTCTATAAATTCCCATTCCAGATTACTTGATATTCCGTTTGGAAATTCCTTATTTACTTTAAATCCTTGCCAATATTTTGGAGCGATAATTTTTTTATGCTTTTTAGAATTAAGGAAAGCAGCCCACCATGCAAACGTGCTGTTAGCAATAATAGCAACATCAGCATTCATAATGATTTGAAAATCAATAATTTCTGACTCACTAATCAAGATACTATTCTCTAAGTTTTTAAAATTATCTTTTATAAAATCCATATCATCTCCTACAATGATTATTTTATAAATTTCAATGGCTTCAATGCTACTCAAAGCATTCTCGTAATAACTGTAAGGCAAACTTAAATTTTTTCCACCTAATTTTTCATCATTCAGATACAAATAATCATTACGCCTTATATGAATTGCAATGGTTTTATTTTTTTGAAATAAATCACCAAATTTCTCATAAAAACTGTTAGAAATTGTAGGGCTAATTCTAAACAATTCTCTAATTTCTTTTTCATATTGTAGAAAATAGTGACATGATTGAAAATAGCCTTTAAAAACTTCTTTTTCTTTAAAACATCGTGAGTTTTCTATCGGATTAGCCCAGCAGTCGTCTTCTATTTGTAGATTTTTTTTATTTAATAGTTGCAATCCATTCAATAACACTTTGTATAATCTTGGATGCAGATAGAATTTTAAGCTATATAAAAATTTAGATACCTTATCTCCAATAGTCATTTTGGTAGTTTTTCGTATAAAATATCCCAAACTATCTTTGGTATCTAACTTATCAATGGCAAAAAAAGTAGTCATTTCTTTGGCTTTACTATATGCAAAAGCATATTGAAATAATTGATTTCCGAGTTGCCCACGTGAGTAAATAGTAATCATTTCTTGTTCACATTAATATTTTCGTAAAGTGCATCATATTCAACAATGCCCACAACCCTAGCAAATAAGCCTATAAGTTTATAACCTTGGCTTCTGAGGTAATCATCTATTTCAAAATATTGGCAAGCATTATCATATTGTTTAGGTATAGACATCTCAATGAGGATAAATCTTGTCTTTTTTAAAGTTTCAGGTGCGTTTTTTAGTATCATCAGCTCTGAACCTTGAGTATCTAATTTAATAAGTGTGATAGATTTCAAGTGCTGTGTTTCTGCATCCAAGGTACTAGTTTCTACTTGAATCTGTGAGGCTGCCTGCACATTATCATAAGCAATAGCTGTTGGTTTTAGTAAAGAAGAAGAATCTAAATTATTAGTTACATAAAACTCTTGAAAACCTATTTTATCTGAAATACAACAATTTTTAATAGTTACATTATTCAAATGTTTGGTTGTGTTCACTGCCTTTTTATAAGATTCCGGGATTGGTTCAAAACCAATAATTTGGCTTTTAATAAAAGATTTTGCAAACAATTGAGCCGTTGCGCCATCAGCAGACCCAATATCAATCATAAGCATATCAGAGATACTCAAATTTTTTAAATAGTTGATTGTTCCATACAAGTGATCATCAATACCACTAAAGTAGTCATATTTTACATAAGTATAAGGTTGAGGTTTATTTTGTAAGGGCTTTATATATAATTTAATTAGCCATAGAAGTATTTTTTTCATAGTTTAATTTTTCTCCAAATTTTTTGTAAAAATAAATTGTCTGTATAAAACTCTATTAGCCGTATTTTAAAAAATTTCAGTATGTCTTTAAGCTGAAAATCAAAAATAACTTTTTGATTTTTCTTAGGGGATTTCTGTAGAAAATCACGATACAAGTAACGAAATCTATTTTTACAAAGCAACGTCCAAGGTCGTTGAAGCGTAAAGTGCAAAACACTTTTATCACTCAAAAATTCTTTAAATTGGCTTTTAGGCAAGTTTTCTGGAATGTAGGAATATATCAAATTGTATTTTTCAGAAACTCTCTGCCAATTATCTTTTAATACTGCATTTAACGCACATTGGTCAACAAATTTTATTTTCTCAGGATTTTTTTGTAAAAAATCAATAGCATTTTCTGATATTTTTTGCGCATTCCACTTTTTTATGTCTATAAGTAACATTCCAGAGTTAAAATAGGCTTCTTCTTTGTCAATTCCTATGTCAGGCTGTGTTTTTACATAATTATCATATACGGCTGCTAGCGGATAATTGCCCAAACCTGTTTCATATAACGCTTTTAGTGAGCCGACCACCAGCATATCTGTATCTAAATACAGTAATTTATCAATATTTTGCACCAAAAGCGGAAAAAACATTTTATAATATACTGATGTATTCCAATGACTTCTAGTAACGAATTGACTAATAAGGGTTTCATCTACCTCATAAAAATTTATTTCACTTTGATTTTTTGCTATATAATCAATAATTTCCTGTTTTTCTTTGCTGTCAATATTTCTAATAATACAATGAAAATGATTTTGTGTATTATTCTCAAAAATAGAAGCCACCAACGCATAAAAAGGCATTAAATAGTTATTATCAAAGGCAATAGCAAGATGTATCATTTAAAAAAATCTTTTTTTGAGGTAATAAAGTGTATTTTTAAGATAATATAAGAAATCCCCTTGTGTAGATGCTATTTTAATAATTCCTTTAATTCCTTTACTAAGATTTTTATTCTTGATTTCATCAAAATAATATTTAGCAAAATTGCGATAGTATTTTTGTTTATCAATGTCTATTTGTAAGTGTTTTTTAGCCAAATCAGGAAATTCATACCTCAATTTTAATTCTTCCACTTGTCCACTTACACCTTCATCACCAACAACAGCAAAAATGCTATTTATAAATTGTTTTCTAACTTTTGGGTGATTGATTGTTTTGATAAAAAAATGCACATCAGCACCAATTGGATACTGTAAATCATATTTCCCAAAAATATCAAACAAAGACTTCCTAATAAAAGTACCTTGATGATGCATAAAAAGATGAATAAAAGGATTTATCAATAATTCATCTGTGATATTTTCTGTTTTATATTCTTTTCCACACTCTCGTGTGGGATATTTCACTTTGCCATAGACCAAATCAAAATTATCAAAATCAACTTCGTGTGTGATTTTATTCAAAATATTGTCTGCTAAAACATCGTCAGCACCCAAAAAAAGCAAAAAGTCACTTGTTGCCAAATCAATTCCTTTGTTCATTGCATCAAAAATACCTTTGTCTTTTTCAGAAATGTATTTTATATGAGAATACTTTTCTGCATATTTCTTTATTATTTTCAAACTCTCATCAGTAGAATTTCCATCAATAACAACGTGTTCTAAATTCAGGTAATTCTGGCTTATTACACTTTTTAGGCAGGCTTCAAGCGTTTTGGAAGCGTTGTATGTAGGTGTAATAATAGCTATTTTTGGCAAATTTGGCATTTTAAAGTTTATTGATAAAATTCATAAAAATATTTTCCAAATTTTTAAATCAAAGAGTATTTTAAAACTTAGCCTAAAAACCATTTTTCTTCACCAAAATTATAAAAAATTCTTTTGTTTTTACCACTAATAATGGCAATCAACTTGTTAGGTA
>JAAFJZ010000560.1 GCA_013298205.1 Cytophagales bacterium | reverse complement strand
ATTGTAAGTGAGAATAATTTTTCTAATCTATCTAAATCAGTTACGTGCGTGGCTTCTATATTAAAACCGCTACTTTTTAAGCCTCGAAAGAGGGTTTCAATTTGCCAGCGTTGTTTGTAATATTCCATTGCGTGTTCGGGTTTATTAAAAGAAACTATGATTAAAAATTCCATCTTTCCATCTCGATCAATTGTTTTAGTTCCTGAAAGATAACAACGTTGTCCGTGCAACTCTACTATTTTTGGATAGTGGTAAAGCTCGCCAACTTTCAAATTATTAAACAACCAAAACGCCTTTATTTTTTCTTGTTTTTGATAAGAGTAAATTGTAAAATTATTTCTAATTCGAATGTGATATCGAATTTTCTCGTCATTCAAAAACTCTAACCATTTACCACCAACAAATTCTCTGTCGGCTAGTAAACAATCAATGCTGTGTTTTCCAAACCAGTCAATATACTTTTTAATCAAATTTATTCGCTCCAATGTGTCGGAATTCCCTCTTTTGTCTAACATCTTGAACATCAAGGGGAAAGCTACGTTTTTATAGCTAACTCCCAGCATTAATATGTTGATATTGTGTTCTCCAAACTTCCAATTCGTTCTGTCTAAAACCAACACCAAATTCTCTCGAATGGGTAATATGTTGAATATCAGACCTGAAACAACTTTCATTGGAAAATCAAAATCCTTCATAAATCGTTGGATTCTCCTGTACGAACTGTTTTTATTGGCATTTGTGTCGAATGCAGAAGCTATTCTATCATAATTAATTGTCTTTGCTTTGCATAAAGCAGTAATAAATAAACAGATGAGCTTGAGCCTTTCCAGATTCAGTTCTCCTTTAAAATGACCTTGTAATACCGAAATTAACGTTGTATCTTTATGCCCTAGACTGGTGTTCTTCATTAGAAAAATTATGTGAGAATAATTCTTTAATGTAATGAATATCAGTCTTTTATCCTAATTTATTGATACTTATTTTATTGATTTTCAACGAAATATATTTTTGTCATGTACTAAACCAAAAATGTCACTCATATTGAATATCTATTGATATTTCAAAACATTTTAGTTATAAAACAGTATTTAGATAAATGCTATGATAAAATTATGAAAAATTTACTAGATTTGCATTTAATATTTAATATTTAACATTTGATTCCTCTGATATGAAAGAAAACAAAGCGTCTAAGAAAAATTTGGCTACTACATTAACAGATTTTTTGGCAGATAAATTAGCTTCAGTTGATGCGCCAACGGCAAAAAAAATTAATAAGAGCCTAGAAAAATTTGCGAAAAAATTGGCTTTAAAGTTTGAAAAAGAAAAAGGCAAATTAGTTGAAAAAGCGGACAAGAAAGCTGCAAAATTGAGCAAAAAAGCTAAAAAAATAGCTTCTAAAGAGTTTAAAGAAAATAAAATAACAACCGCTTCTAAAGTCAAAAAACAAGAAAAACAAGAAGCTCCAGCAACAATAACAAGAAAGGCAAGAGCAACGAAAGAAACAGCCACTCAACCCGCAAGTAGAGCTAGAAAACCGCTTGCATCCGCAAGACCCACTATAGCAACACCAACCAAAATTACCAGCACTTCGAGAGTACAGCCGGCCGGCCAGCCTAACAATACAACTAATCAAAAACCAACAGATCAAGAAGAAAATAATTCTAACTAGTAATTTTTTGATATTTAAAAAAAAAGTTCTTAATTCAATATGAGTGACATTTTTGGTTATGATTAAAAAGAAGCATAAATTTTGGTAATTTTGTTTTGCTAACCCAATAACCTAATTTATGCTTCCTATCAGTGCATCAAACCCATTAAGTTAAGCATTTTTCTTGGCACAAAATTTGCCCCTTAGCCCCGATTTTCTGAAAACCAGATATTTTTTGTAAAAATAGATTCAGCAATGCGCATAGCACTCCCCGACACTTTTTTCATTGACCAAAATTAAGGTTTTATCATTTCAAAGAACTAGGTAAAATACAATTTTAAAACCCACGTTTGTAGT
>JAAFJZ010000558.1 GCA_013298205.1 Cytophagales bacterium | reverse complement strand
TGGGTTTAAAACTTTCTGATTTTTCTCTCTACGAAAAGGCAAATATTAATGATTTAAGAATAATTTGTAAAAAAGGAGGGAAAAATGGTGTTTTTGATGCTGTTTTTATTGATTCTTGGCAAAAATTAGACGCAGATTCGAAAGAAGTAGATCAACTTCGTGCAGATTTTCCTCAAATTATTTTTGTGTCCATTTCTCAAGTTACCAAAAACGGCAGTATGCAGGGCAAAAATGCTTTATACCATGACGCAACGGCTATTTTGGTGGTTTCCAGAGATAAAGAAAACAAGCGTTCTGTAACTGTTTCTAAAACAAGGTACGGAAATATTGCTAAAATTTACCCTTTAAAAAATTCTCTAAACTCTTAAAAAAATGAAAAAAATGGAAAAAAAGATAGATTTTGACATTGTAGTTGCTTGCTGTTTTTTGATCGCTTTAGTCGGTGGTTTTGTCTATTTTATCTACTCTCTCAAAATTGAAAAAGAAGAGAGGGATAGCAAATTTAATGCGGATTATGAGGCGGATCGTAAACGTGAACCAGATTTTAAAATTGAAAAAGTAGATGATTTGCACAATTTGGTTTCTTTTAGTTTTGCTGATAACAAACATCAATTTCAAGCTAAAATACAAAAACCCGAACAATATGTGTGGCGTGATTTTACTTTAAAAATTCGTGATTTTTATGAAAACGATGTTTTTAAAAAAATAGACTTCCAACTATTTAAAGGCGACAAGCAGATTGCGGTCTTTGATCCAAAAATTGACTATCGTTTGTGGTAGTGAAATAAAATTGCGCTGAACTTTGTAATTTTTTATAGAAAAAGAGACTCAAAGTTGAGCGCAATAAAACACAAAACTGCCTTATCGGCATCTATTTTGCCGTTTTTGGTGAAACATTTATTTAATTTTTACTGCCTTAGTGCTTACTTACTTTGGTCTTGCACAGGCTTGGTTCGGATTTATAGCTGATCATTTTTACATTGATATAGGTAATTTTTTTTTGAGTTGTTACGATTTAGCAGGCGTGGGATTTGTTTGGGAAAGGGAAAATTTTGGCATAAAAAACCTAAACAACAAAAAGCGATTTTTTTTGAAATGTTTTAAAATAACGCATAACGGAAAAGTATTTATGAAGAAGGGGAATTAAAAGCACAAAAGTTTAATTTACCACAAAAGCCACTAAAAAGCACCTTAGCCCAAATTATGCACTTCTGCCCCTTTTTCATAAATACAATGTTATAGCCATTGGTTATTGTTACAGCAATGTGTCTATGTACGCTATGTTTTCAATATTTGGGCAGTAGATATAGCAAAAAAAGTTATTACAATCTACAAACCTCCAAAATAATCATTCCCTTTTCAAAATTATCAAATCGAGTAACCATCACTTTAAAGTTATTATTTTCTAAAAAAATAATCCATTTTTGAACTATAACAATCTCATCATTCCTATTTGCATCATCTAATAAAATTAAAGTCCTTTGTGAAAAATATTTATACAACAAAGGAACAGCAGGGTATCGGGCTAAAAACTGAGTAGTTCTTGGCGGTCCATCTATTACAAGTATATCTATATTTTCTGTGAAATTTAAATTGTCAATATCGTACCATTTCCATATTTCACCAAATATATTATAATCTCTCAAAGGACAATATTCAACATTAGATGTATCGTTTATTTGGTTAATTTCAAAATATTCTTGTGTAAACTTGACATAATGAGAATCATGTTCTAAAGAAATGGCTTTGCCATAATTATTTAATTTAATAGCTAAACCAATTATTATTGAAGATACACCACTACTTGCTTCTAAAACAAACTGAGGCTTTTCTTTTAAAATGATACTCATGATTTTGGCGAGAAAATCAGGAGAACCAGCCCACCCTCTAGTGGTAGGTAAAAATTTTAAATTTGGTAGGGTTCTATAAATAGAAAGTAATGATTCAATTTGTAAAAAATAATTTTCAAACACTTCTTCTATTTTAGAAACTAATGTTGTTGTCCCAAA
>JAAFJZ010000557.1 GCA_013298205.1 Cytophagales bacterium | reverse complement strand
ACGGGTTGCCTTTTACAGTACAAAATATACTTGTACTAATATTTAAAACCGAGCTAATAAGTGCCAATAGATTGACATAAACTAATATCTGCATGGCTTGAATTCCTAGAGAAACACCAAGAAAAACCAATACTGAAGCTAAAAATATTACTACAAACATACAATAAGACAAAAACTTAGAATACTTGTTTACATCCAAAAACACGTATGTGAATGCCAATGAACTGGCATTCAGCAAACCACCCATGACTACTAATATGAAATTTGCCCAAAGTGGATTATTTGGAAAAAGAAACGAACTAGCATGGCCTACCAAAGCCATTACAAATAATATTGTAAAAAATAAGTTTATTAAATAGAAAAAATAAGATTTATCTCGGAGAACTAAATAAACAAATAAATTATAAAAAAACATAACGCCAAGCATGCCATAAAAAAAAGCATAGCCCATTTCTACGCCCATATTTTTGATTAAAACAATGCGTTCTCTGCCAACTTGCAAATTGGCCATAATAGAAGAACCCGAGCGAATGCTTACATAAAATGTAGTAGTTGAATCGCTTTCAAAAGGCAATAAAAACACTAGCTTACGGATAGCCAAATCCCTATCTGAAAAAGGCAAAAAATCTCCGCTATGGCTCACTATCCATTTGTTTTGTTTCTGGCTAAAAGAATATAGGCTCACAAAATCGAGCGTGGGCGTACCTATATCTAGTATAAAATCCGATATATTAGGATAATAAATATTTTTCGCATCAAATTTGAGCCATACCGTAGCTTTTGTATAACCAAAATTAACTCTTCCTTTGGGCAAAACATCGAACTTTTGTTTTATAATTTGATCAAAAGAAAGATTAGTATTATCTTTAAAATGGCTAACTCTACTAACGTCTATCTTAATAATCGAGTCTTTGTCCAGTACAGTATGGTTGTAGGGCAGCTGCTGAGCAAAAAGATTTGAAATTAATAGAAAAATAATGAGTACTATAAAAGTAAATTTCATATATAATAAGTGTTTCATTAAATGCAAAGGTATTAAACTCATTGCCTAATCTATTTATTTTGTTCCACTTGATTTAGTTATATTCGTTAAAAATTGGATTGCAATTATTTTTTTTGAATAATTTTTTGATAATCAAAACTTTAAAATCTGTTTTTTCGCAAACCATTTTTGTTTGGGTATATATTAAATTTAATGGTAGTGTACAACAAGTAATGCTCAAGTATATAAATAATTTTGATTTTGCATACTCAATAGCCTTTTTAGAATTTAAAGTATTAGATCTTTAACATTACTAATTTAATCTGAGTCTTAATTGGTATTCTCAATTTGACTATTGAAATAGCTAATAATCTTATTTTCATATTCTACTTTATGTTCTGACTTCATTATACTAGCATGTCTTGCATTTTTAATAGTCCATAATTCAGTAGGTACTGGACTATTTTTTTTAAATACTTGCCCCATACTAATTGGTGTCCAATTGTCAATTTCCGAGTAAATTAATAGTAATGATTTTAAATGTTTCGTTTCTTTTATTCTTTCTTTCATTTCTATTTTTCTTTTATATTTTGGCAAAATTATATTTAATATTTTTAAAACTTTGTAAGCATACGGGAAATTTATCCAAAATTCGTCAACACTAGACGCTGCACTTTCAATAATTGCAAAGTTAAATTTATGTGTTTCATCTGCAAAAGCTATCGTAGCCCATTGTCCTCCAAGTGAAATACCAAAATAACCAATAGGAATATTAGGTGTTAATTTTGAGGCTTTTATACTAATAGACACAATGTCTTCAAAATATGAAAAATTACCTTGTGTACTTTCTCCAAATCCATTCATATCAAATATTAAAGTATTAAAACCATTCTTTCTTAACAAGTCTGTATACCCATTTTTAATAAAATAACCTTTTGCTTCTTTTCCCATAGGATGCCCTAAAACAATTGTTGCTTTAGCATTTTCTGTTAATGCTAAAGCAAAAAGCCCATATAAATTACCTCCAGACT
>JAAFJZ010000556.1 GCA_013298205.1 Cytophagales bacterium | reverse complement strand
TTATTTAAGTCTAATTAGTATTTATATTAAGTTTTGAATCTTTTTGATAAAATTAAAAAAGAAATTCATTTTTAATTTTATCAAAAACAGTTAATGTAAATAGAACATTTCAAAACAACAATTAAAGGTTTATTTAGAAATTAAATATTAGATTTATCTTCTAATTCCAGAAGTTTGAAGATTTTTTGGCAAGAAACTAGGTTCAGAAATATTATAGGCATCTTTAAAAATTTCAGTTTGGCTTGTATTATTTCTCAAATTGCCGTTTTCTGGTTTTTCCCATTGGTCATATTTCTTAGCTTGTTGCACTACACCATAGGCAGATTCTACATTATTGAATACATTTTGGGTAAATACTAACTCTTTGTTTTCAATTCTTTCAGGCGTTTCAGCTTCTTTTTCAAAAACAATTGCTTTAGAAAATGCACTAAAAAGGGAATAGGATAAATTGATTTTTGCCGTATTGCCTACGTACACGGCATCGCTTAGGTAAGATTTCTGACTTTCATCTGATACTAAAGTTAATAAAGTAGCATTAAAAATAGCGCATTTGGTAGCTCTTTTGCTAGGATCGTTTTTAGAAATATCGGAGTAACTATCTATTTCAATGCATCTCGAGCCTGAAAAATCTGATATAAACGGGTGCCTCAAAGCCAATGCAAACTGAACCTGACCGTTATAGCCCATCGTGAAATCAAAATCATCGTCTGTACAACGGTAAGAAATAATATTTTTCATATTCACCGCTCCTCCATAGAGTTCAAACGAATCATCGTTAGAATAACTTACTTGTACATTTTCGATAGTAGTTGCTTTGCCTACTGCAGCCAATGAAAGTCCGTTTAATTCCTTAGCTTTATTGATTTTATGACCTGGAAATTCTATTCTCACAAATCGCAAACTTCCCGAGTTGTCATCATCATTCATTCCTCCATATTTCATTAAAGTAGGCAAAAAATCACCTTCAAATACATTTTCGCCTCCCAAATTATTGATTTGAGCGTTTCCTAAAATGATTATTCCGCCCCAATCTCCAGCCTTTCTATCGCCTATACCTTGGTTGGAAGTGAACACGATAGGATCGGTTTCTGTTCCATTGGCAATAATTTTACTTCCCTTGGTAATAATAAGCGTTCCTACAGAGTTTTTGTCTCCTCTTATTACAGTGCCTGCTTCTATAGTTAAGCTAGCATTTTGGGTTACATAAACTGGTCCATCCAATAAATACACATTTCTTTTCAATAAAATGGTATTTTTATTAATTTGCCCAGACAAGATAATATTAGTGGAAGCATAATCTCTTGAAGTAGGCTTAAAATTAGACCACATTCTTGTCCAATCTACTTGTGCAAAAGCTCCATTGTATTTTACATTTTGAAAAAAACTTTGTTGTGCGTTTACATTATAAAATACAAACGTGAATACTAAGATGAAATTTTTGATTAAATCTTCATAAAAAAGTATAGCCCAAATCATGTTTTCTTTGTCAGCATAAGGGATAAATTTATTAAGGGTCTCGTCAATAGATTTATTAAATTCATCTCTATTTTTTGCCTCTTTTAGGATTTGACTGGTATTGTCTGAGGTTTCTGGAATACCCAATGCTGTTAGAGAAGTACCTGGTTTTGAACCCAATGCCAAAAATGGCATTATATATAAAGAGACTGTTATTCTTTCCTTATAAAGGGTAAGTAAATCTCCTTTTTGTAATCCTTTCAAATCATTATAAGAGTGAAATTTTTTAATGTTAGCGGTTTCATCTATTAGGTAAATTGTTTTTTTCTTTGATTGCCCATAACCTGTAGCAATCGACAAAACAAGTAATAGTACAATTGCAATTTTTGATTTAATATTTTTCATCATAGCAGTATATTTTAATACAATGTTACAAAAAAATATACAAAAACTAAAATATGCTTTGATATTTTATATTTTTTTAGTAAAATTGTATAAATGTTTTGGTAAAGTGCCTTAATATTAAACCTATTTATTCATAATTAATTAAACACAACTTAACAA
>JAAFJZ010000555.1 GCA_013298205.1 Cytophagales bacterium | reverse complement strand
ACTCCCTTCTTGTACTGTATTTTTGCTTTCCGCCCAATAAATGGTAGTATCCTTGATAAAAGGCTTATAAATAGCAGCTTGGCTTGTTATAGAAAGCAAAAGTAAAGCGTAAAAGAGGTACGTTTTCATAACTATTTTTTTAATTCATTTATTTTCTTCTCAAGCTCTATTACATACAAAGTCAATTCTTCTATTTTCTTCATCTGCAATTTAAGCATTTCGCTTACATTGATACCCTCTTTTTCTACCGTACTTGCGGCAGGTATTTCGGGTAAGTGATGGTTTTTGTTGATGTATTTTTCTACTTCAGATAGTTTAGGTAATTTGTAATCGGTATCAAATACATAATCACACCAGTTTCCATTATTATTTACACAAATATCCTTGGCTCCCAATTTACCTAGTACGCTCATATCGCCATGTACAAAAACGCCTCCTTCTCCAAATTGATTTTTATTTGCTACCAATCGTACCGATTTTCCTTGGTTTGTACTTGCGAGCCATAAGTCGCCTGTTCTACCTCCTGTATTATCAAAACCTCTTGTTGAGATTACGACATCACTAGGCTTACTACCTACGACATCCCAGCTATTAGGAAGGTCACAAATTGCGATATTTAAACCATGCAATTTATTCGTGCCAAATATTTGAATGTAGCCTTGGTTATCATTGATTCTAAAGCTTTTATCAACTGTAAAATTTCTTGCTGCAGTGGTTTGTATTGAGCCATCTGGAAATACTATTTTGCCATAGCTATCAGAAATAGTTAATGAGCCATAGATACGGGTATCACCTATGACATCTAGTTTGTAATTTGGGTTAGGATTTGAATTTCCTATTGAAACATTGCCACCATTTACATTTAAAAGAGTATTTTGGTTAAATGAGGCGTTTGAATTAATATACAAAGGTTCATCACTAGTATAAATTGAGTTTGTAGACGATGATGGTGAAGTTCCAGAAAGATAAAGCGAATTCGTACCCAATTTTAGTGTGCTGGTGATATTCACAGGCAAATTAGATTGAGCCATTTGTACCCCATTTATATTCGTCAAATTAAAAACAGCTGTACTCATAGACGTTCCATCTGCAAATTTGAAGTTAGTTGCTTTAATATTACCGTTTACTTCAAGTTTTTCAGTAGGATTTGTGGTGCCTATGCCTACACTTCCACCAAATGGTTGAAAATTTAAAGGAGCTCTAAAACCGTCTGTATTGTAAATATCTATATTGATTCCGCTTGTAGCTTGGTCTTTGTTTATGAATAAACGGGAATTGCTGTTTTGAAATGCAGCTATTCCACCATCAGACATTACGCTATTTACATGAAGAGTTCTAACGGGGTCATTTGAACCAATACCTAATCTACCACCAGGGATTACTACTTTACCTCCTGAATTGTTAAACTGAATATGTCCTAGTGTTAAGGTTTTATCCCAGCCTGAAGTTACTTCCAAATCTCTGCCATAACAAGTAATAGATCCTGCTAAATCTGGTTTTTGCAAAATCTCTAAACCCCAGCTTGATGCAGTTTCATTAGCATGTCTTAATTTAATTGATACATTTGAAAAGTCTTTATTTGAAAGGAAAATATTCCCATTCACACTCAATTTTTCTGTAGGTGCGCTGGCATGAGGCCCGATACCTAGATTATTACCAGTACCGCCCCCACCTTGTATGATTAAGTGAGCTACTGTGCCCATGGTAGCTCCGCCTACATTCATGCGGGTAGCAGAAATGCCTGCATGTTCGCTCAAAGGATTGGCTGGGTCGAATCTGTTCATAGATACTGCCAATAGAAGCTGGCTATTGTTAATGATATAAGGGCTACCAAATTGTACAATTGGGTCGGTTTCTCCTACGCTTGCACCGGGCACGCCTACAAATTTGGCTCTGCCTCGCACCCCAAAATTATTGTAACCTGCTACGATGTAGTTGGCAGTAACGGCTGTGCTTGGGTTGGCTCCCCAAAGAAACAATTCTCCAGGGCGGTTGTTGAAAAACCAATCCGTTTGGTTGTCCAT
>JAAFJZ010000554.1 GCA_013298205.1 Cytophagales bacterium | reverse complement strand
GCTAAGTATATATTTAGTTATTTTAAAGAGCATACATTCTCAAACTTTGATGCCAATCAAATTAAAGATGAACTAGATTTTGATAAATTAGATTTGGTCGTTTTACCTGGAAGCTGGGCTATAGCAGAAAATGCGTGTATATGGCTTGATTCTAGTGTTTTAGCCCATAGAAGTTTGCCTTTTATTACCCAACATTTGGCTTTGGTGATCGACAAAAATAAAATTTTACATAACATGCACCAAGCGTACAGCAAAATTAACATTAAAAGCAATGATTATGGCGTTTTTGTAGCAGGACCTTCTAAAACGGCAGATATCGAACAATCTTTGGTCATAGGCGCACATGGACCAAGAAGTTTGATTGTATTTATAATTTAATTTGCTAAAACAAAATTTTGAATCAAGAACAAAAAAACAAACTCATTTCTATTTGTTACCAAGCAGGTGAAGCGATTATGGAGGTCTATGAAAAAGGCTTTGATGTAGAATATAAGGAAGATAAAAGTCCGCTTACGCTGGCAGATAAGAATTCAAATCAAATTATAGTAGAAAATCTACAGCAATTATTTCCACATGATTTAATTATTTCCGAAGAAACTCTCGCTCCAGAATACGAATCTCGCAAAAACAGTAATAAATTTTGGCTCATAGACCCTTTGGATGGAACCAAGGAATTTATCAAAAGAAACGGTGAATTTACGGTGAATATTGCTTGTGTTGAAAACGGAAAGCCTACAATAGGTTTGATATTATTGCCTACAACGAAAGAGCTTTTTTTTACTTTTGAGGAAGGGGCTGTTTTTAAAGAAACGAATGGGGGAAATCGAACTCAAATAAATGTAGCCAATAAAAAAGAAAAATTTATTGCCGTAACTAGCCGCAGCCACGGTGATATAGAAGAAGAAAAATTTTACCAATCTAATGGAATCGTAGAGAAAATCACCAAGGGAAGTTCGTTAAAATTTTGCATGATAGCTGAAGGAAAGGCTGATTTATATTTTCGCTCTGGCCCAACAATGGAATGGGACACAGCCGCTGGAGAGGCTATTTTGGTCGCAGCTGGCGGTAAAATAGAAGGTATTACATACAACAAACCCAATCTTAAAAATGCTCAATTTATCTGTTATGGTTATTAAAATGGGGTTTCTATTTGTAAATTCTTCACATCCTTTATACTCGTATGTATTAGCTACGCTATTGAGTGGCATCAAGTTTGTTTTTGGTTTACTTACAGGTTTGGCAAATGGATTTGAATGGTGGCAAACAGCCCTTTGTACATTTTCTGGAATGATGCTTTCGGTTGTCATTTTATCTTTTGTGGGTGAAAAAGCAAGGGCATATTGGAAAAAACGTCAAAAACCTAAGCCTTTATTTACCAAGTCAAACAGAAGAATTGTAAGCATTTGGAAAAAATATGGACTTTACGGAGTGGCATTTTTGACTCCACTGCTATTTACACCTATTGGAGGTACATTAATTGCTGTAAGTTTTGGAGAACATAAAGCCAAAATTATCGTGTATATGGCTATAAGTGCAGCTTTCTGGGCTATTATTGTTTCGCAATTTGGGGAAGCGATAATGAGTTTAAAACATTATCTGCATTTTTAAATTTTATAACCTAGTAATCAGTTATTTAGAAATATAATAAATAAATAATATTGTTATTTGTTTATTATATTAAGGAAAAATGGTAGTTTTGTAATTATGAAACTTAAGAAGTATCTTTTATATTTGTTTTTATCTATGTCAATAGTTAGCACTTTGGGTGCAAATTTATTGTTTGCGCACTATTTGAAATCTGAAAATGCTCTACAAAGTAAAAATGGAGCGACTAGCGTGAAAGATAGCCTTGAAATCTATACTTACCCCAATCCATTCAAAGATGATTTGATTGTTACCATCAACAGTGTAAAAACCCCTTTTACATCAATTAAAATCTTTGATTTAATAGGAACTCAAATTTTTGAAGTTGATTTAACCAGTAAATCTCTTTATTTTAGCCACAAATTAGATTTAGATCAAATCA
>JAAFJZ010000553.1 GCA_013298205.1 Cytophagales bacterium | reverse complement strand
TTTTGAACTTGCTAAATTTGAGTTAGCATATAAATTTTATGAAACTATTTTTCCTATAAAAAAAGATAGAAAACCATTAGTTATTATCATATCTGAACTAAAAAAAGGTGAATACACTACAAATAATATCTTGCTTAATGAGAATATTTTTTATGAGTTCGCCAGTTTCACATCTACTTTTTTACACGAAGTAGCACATTACAAAGGAGGAGACGGTAGTGCAGGCTTTACAGATATTCTCACTATAATTTTAGAGTGTTTACTTGATAATTCAGAAGTAATTTTACAATACAAGAGTGAATGGGACAAGATTAATGACGAGCATTTACTTAATCAAAAGAAGAAAATAGAAAGTGTTATTTGTTTTCCTTATGATGTCAAATACCATCCCAAAGGCTGTGAGTGTCTTAAATGTGAAAAGAACAGGTATAAATCATTTGGAGTGGGGATTTTTGATTATTCTGATTATCAAAAGACACATAACATTCACAAGATTGACCCAATAACAGTTTTATACTCAGCAAGTTTTGAAAGTAGCCTTGATGATTGTAAAGTGTATGCTAACACCAAAAATTGGGCAGTAATAAAACAAAACTGATGACAACATTATGTTTGCGAAAAGGCGGGTTAAAGTGCGTAATTTAGGCATTTGTACTTTCTATAAACTTTGTGCGTAGGTCAAGGGAAGTGCTATTTAACCCCGCCCTTCGCAAACATTTTTCCGTTCATCAAAAGGCGGCTACGCTCGCCTTTTGATGAACGGGCGGCGGATTCCATCCGCTGTTCAACCAAAGGTCTTCGCTACGCTACGCCCTTCGTTGAACAGCGGATTTGCGAAATTCCAAAAAATTTTTCGGTGCTACGCACCGATTTTTTGAAACTTCGCAAATCCGCCGCTCGTTGTGCGTAACTTTCAAAAATGAACGATAACAAAGAAACATTACTAAAATATCTCGAAAAAACAGACTATGCTGTTTTTTTTGATAGTTTTGATATGTTAGCAAATTCAGAAATATTGACCTTATCGCCCCAGCATAAAACGTTATTGAATAAATTGCGTGAAGAGTTCATTTTCGGAAACATACAGTTTGACTATAATAGCAGATTAACGGTGTTTACTAATTATGCTTTTTCGGGAAACTCATTGAAAAATAAATTTACTAACATAGAACATATTGACATCAACTTAGTTAAAAGTTTTAAACCGATAATAGAAGAATTGGCGGTTCATAATGATGCTATAAGTATGAATTGGAAAGATTTGATAGATGACATTGTTCTGAAATATTGTGAAAAAGAATTAGATGAAAAATATACAAATCAATTAATTGAAATTGCAGATAAGAAGAATTTAGCATTGAAAAAACTTCGCTTGCTTAAACATAATGCGGTAAAATCTGATACAGAACGTTACTTAGTATATGGATTATTTTCATTCATAGCCTTAGATTATTTTAGAACGAAATCTTTTTTAGATAAGGCTGTTCAAAAAAGCAATTTTTGGGAAACTTATGAAATTATGCAGTACTTGAAAGACACACATAAATTTGAAAAACTTATTAATAATAATCCTAATGTTATCCCGCCTGAGCTGCTACATCAAGCAATTTCAGAATTTATGGAATTAGATAATGAAAAATATAGGTTAATAAGTGTCAATAATAACATAAATGACTACGGACAACTTTCAAAATTTAGTAATAGTGCCATTAACAATTATTTTGGACAAACTACAATAAAAGAATCATTATCAATTTACAGTAATTTAGCGCAAAAGGGTAGTCAGTCTTCGGTTACAGACTTTTTCCTGCCATTTATACTTTTTTTATTGATATGCAAAAAAAAAATAGAGGATTTATTTGGTTTTGATAAAACTAAGAAACAAGATAATATCCGAATACGGAAACGATAAAGATACGCACAACATGGGCTTGGCGCAAGTGGGGCTGAGGTGCTAAATTTGGGCTTTTGAATGTATATTGGGGCAATTTACTGAATTGGGGCTTTTGTGCTGGTTTGCCCCACCTGCGCCA
>JAAFJZ010000552.1 GCA_013298205.1 Cytophagales bacterium | reverse complement strand
TCATTATTTTTGAAATAGTTTCTTATTAAATCTTGTATTTCAGACTTATTTTTAATCTCTAGCTTTTGCATATCTTTTTATGCAAAAGTAATTAATTTATGCGCAATTAAATAATGCGTTTATTATATTTCGGCTGAGTTAAAAGATGTAGTTATAAAATTTACAAATGCGGTTGAACAAAGAAAACTCGCAGAAGCAAAAGAATTAAAAGAAATTAATAAAGCAAAATTCAAGCCTATATTTATAACTGTGCCTTATGGAAAAGATGTAATGAAAGATTACATTTATTTAAAAATCAACTTTAATAAAAAAGAAGATTCAATTCAAAGTGCTAAAAATCAACTTATAATAAAAAAACAAGAAGCTAGACTTGATAGTTTAGACATTGTAATTGCAATTAAAAGAAAAAGAAATAAAGATTACAAAGACTCTTTATATACAAAAGATAAAACCCTACAATATTCGTTAGATTCTCTTTATGATTTAGAAAAACCATTATTGCAAGAAGTTGGTGTTTTTATTGCAACCGACCAAAAATTAAAAAAAGCAATAGAAATTTCAGAACTCAAAAAAACGACTACTACTCAGCAATATGATGAAATAGTTGCAACCAAAAGGCAAATCATTGGAAAGTACGATGAAATTGTATTAGTGAAAAACACGATTGTTTCAAAATCAAGAGACTTAGTGGTAGTCAAATTAAATATAATAAGGGTATTAGGTAAAACCTTACCCGATAGCCTTCAAAAAATAAAGCTCAACAAAGAAATTCTATTCTTGAAAAAAGAAATAACAAAAAAACTTGATGAAACTATCTATGTTATGGATAAAAAAGGAAAAAAAGTAGATGAAACTATCTCTGCTATGGATAAAAGAATGGAGAAAAAGAAGGAAACTATCTCTGTTATTAACATTTTAACGAAACAATTATTAGCCATCAAAACGAAGCCACTTACAGAGCAAGAAAAGAAAATAGAAATGATTCAAACCATACGTAGTTTCAAAAGTAAAACTAATCCTTATCTTAACGATGCATTATTAGAAATTGAATCACAACTTAAATAACTTTCAGCAGTTGCTCGGCTCGTGGTGAGTTTAAATTTTTGAAAAGCATCTTGCCTTTCAAAATCTATAAAGTATCCGTTTTTACGTTGGCAACGGTCTTTTTCAGACCTTGCCAACCGTAAAAACTAAGGTATTTTCTTTTTTTACGGTTACCAGGTCTATCGACCGTTGGTAACGTAAAAAAACCTCCAAGGTTTTGAAAACCTTGGAGGTTTGGCAATAACTTTCCAAAAGTTTTAAACTTTTGGAAAGTTTCTACTCCGCAGTAGCTTGGCTCGTGGCGAGTTACGACTATGAAAAAGGCATCTTGCCTTTAAAATGATATAAAGTATCCGTTTTTACGTTGGCAACGGTCTTTTTCAGACCTTGCCAACCGTAAAAACTAAGGTATTTTCTTTTTTTACGTTACCAAGGTCTATCGACCGTTGGTAACGTAAAAAAACCTCCAAGGTTTTGAAAACCTTGGAGGTTTGGCAATAACTTTCCAAAAGTTTTAAACTTTTGGAAATATTATAGGAGAAAAAAATATGCAACTCCTCAATCTCAAACCTACTGATATAGGAGAATCTTTTTCTTCGAATATCAGTATCAATAATAATGAATGAACCATAGCCATCAGCCGTGATGGACAGTGCACGTTCAAATCTCAAGGACTCCAGCCAACATACTTGGGAAATCTTCCTACTCTCAAAAGTTTTGAATCTGCAATGAGTATAGATACTATCAATAAAACTCTTGATTTATTTTGTTTATTCTTGGTAACAGATACTAAAAAGTCTGTTTTGAAGTGTGAGGGATAGATGCGAAAAGCCCGCAAGCGAGGCACGAAGCGCGGACTTGTAGCGATAGCCCGACCTGCAAGGGCACGCCCAAAAGTTTTGTTTCATAAATCTACACCTACACCGCTTTTGGAATCGCCAATTCAAGTTATTTCCTCCTCATCAAAAGCGGTATCAATAGCATATCCCCAT
>JAAFJZ010000551.1 GCA_013298205.1 Cytophagales bacterium | reverse complement strand
AAAAGCATATTTTTTTGCAATCATAATGATGTTTTTGGCTTTGCAAATCTTTGCGCAGACCAAAGACTTGTCCTCCGAATCGGATAAAAAAGACTTAAAGGAGTTGTCCGCCCAATGGGAACAAGAGTACAAAGATGCACAAGCGGAGATCCGCAGAGTGGCAAAAGCACGTAACTTGAAAATATCTGAATACAGAGATGGACGATATTATTGGATTCATCACATTGACAAAAAAGGGAATCCTGTGTATTATTCCTCACGATCCAACTTGGGTTCTGCCAAAACGACTCGCGCAGACAGATTGTGGACAGGCGGAAGTTTAGGTTTGAATTTGAACGGTCAAGGCATGGAAGTAAGTGCCACTCGTGCAAGATTGGGTATGTGGGAGCCAGGTGCAGGTCGATTGACTCACCAAGAATACGAAGGCAGAATGACTATGCGCGACGAGTCTAAATTCACCGCACCTAGCGGAAATGCCGAACACGCCAATCACGTGGCAGGAACAATGATGGCAAAGGGCGTAAATCCAGAAGCAAAAGGCATGGCATGGCAAGCAAAATTAGACGCTTACGATTCAGAAAATGATTTGGCAGAAATGGCTACCGCAGCCAACGAGGGAATGTTGGTTTCAAATCATTCTTATGGGGCTACTTATCCCAAAGAAGCGAGTGAATTATGGATATTAGGCTATTATGATGAGTCAGCTCAAAAATGGGATCAACTTTGTTATGCAGCTCCTTATTATTTACCTGTGCAAGCGGTGGGAAATGATAGAGATGAGGCGGGTGGCAAAAAATATGATATTGTAGTAAGTTCTAGTACTTCCAAAAATGCCTTAGAAGTAGGGGCAATCGAAGTAATTAATGCAGGATATACTCGGGCTTCAGATGTAAAATTAGGTGAATTTAGTTCTTTTGGACCTATTGATGATGGCAGAATAAAACCTGATGTAGTGGCTCCGGGTGTGCAGATTTTTTCGGCTATTGATACAGGAGATGACCAATACAAAGCCGTTGATGGTACTTCGATGGCTGCACCGGGAGCAGCAGGGGCTATATTTTTGGTGCAACAACATTACAGAAACATAAGTGGCAAATTTTTATTAGCCGCTTCCTTGAAAGGAATGGCTATTCATAATGCTGAAGAATGCGGAACTTCATTAGGTCCTGACTATTCGTATGGTTGGGGTTTATTGAATGTGGAAAAAATGATTTTACAGCTAAATAATGCGGATAAAACTCATTTTTGGAGCGAAGAAAAACTGGACAATGGCAGCACTTTCAGAAAAGAAATCAAAACAGCGGGCGGAAAATCATTGAAAGCAACTATTTTATGGACTGATCCCGCAGGAAATCCACTCCCTGCCGAGGCAAATTCCAAAGATAACCGAACCCCTCGATTGGTCAATGATTTGGATTTGAGAATTAAAGATGCCGCAGGAAAAGACTTGGATTTGCCTTGGAAACTTAATCCTGCAAAACCTGATGAAGCAGCCACAAAAGGCGATAATGTGGTCGATAATATAGAGCAAATTTATGTCGAAAATGTGCCTGCTGGAATTTATACCCTTACCGTTAGCCACAAAGGAACTTTGCGAAACAATTCACAAAATTTTTCTTTGATGGTTACAGGTCTTGGCGAACCGCCCATACTGATGCCTACAATTAGTTCTTTTTCGCCAAAAAGTGGAAACCCTGACTCGAATGTAGTGATCACAGGAACGAGTTTTACAGGAGCAACTGCAGTAAGTTTTGATAGGTCGTCTGCACAATTTACGGTCAATAGTGCGACTCAAATCACCGCCGTTGTACCTAATAACGCAAGTTCTGGAACAATTAGCATCACTACACCAGGTGGAACGGTTATGTCCAATGATCGTTTCGAAATTCTGGTAACTGGCTTAGAAGACGATTTAGAAATTGATTTTAAATTGTTCCCAAATCCTTCACAAGAAGAATTTACAGTGATTTTGCCTAACAATTTGAACGGGCAAAAAGTAAGTTTATACAATATGTTTGGGCAAAATGTGCAAACGCA
>JAAFJZ010000550.1 GCA_013298205.1 Cytophagales bacterium | reverse complement strand
TCTGGACGTATCCATTCTTTAAATCAACAATCTTGTGATTATTTTCTAAATCAATAGCACCAGATCTAATTAATCTTTCTTGCAGATCAATTTTACCATGGGGATTTTCCAATATTTCTCTTGTTAAAAATCCTTCTTTTCTGTTTTCGACCCTTTTCATACTATTACCGCCTTACTTTGATTTTACAATTCATCAGCACTTATAAATAGTTTATACAGATTATCAAGCAATACACTCTTTTCATAAGTTTCATTTAAGATTTTCTTTTTTGATTTACCTTTTAAAACTAAAACTTGTGTTCTTTCTTGGTTCGTATATTCCACAATTAATTCTAAAATTTTCTCATTATGCTCATATATCCACTTTTCTCCTGTATTTGTTGGTACTTTCCTCCACCAAAGATTGTCTTCTATGCTGCTCAGTTCATTTAAAATTCCCAAAACAGATTTGTACCTGTTAGCAGGTAAGGGCTCAAGGCATTTATTAATAATTTTCTTTAATTTTCTGGGTATATGAGCTTGATAAGCAGATCTATCTGGGAACTTTTTCTCATTCATTAGCTGACATATTTGGTGGTGAGTGAGCTTAACTTCCTCAAATTGTTCCTGAAAGGTCTTTTTATCTGTACACATTCTGTACAGAGTAAGGCCAAACAT
This sequence comes from Cytophagales bacterium, assembly GCA_013298205.1. Classification (GTDB taxonomy): domain Bacteria; phylum Bacteroidota; class Bacteroidia; order Cytophagales; family UBA9547; genus JAAFJZ01. The sequence continues at coordinate 1,381 of JAAFJZ010000550.1, read as the reverse complement.
GTATATATCAGCACTTTTGCTCAGCCTATCAACTTTAAATCTTTCAGGAGGCATATGCTTTAAATATAATACATCTTTGTTTGCAAGTCCATCTTGATCAATTTTTTCGGTAAGTCCAAAGTCAGCAATTAATGCTTCGTTCGCATCATTAATCAAAATATTGCTGGGTTTTATATCGAAATGTACTAGTCCCTTATAATGTATATAATGAAGTCCAGATAGAATATGCAAACTATATCTTAGAATTTCCCCTACTGATAAGGTTTTAACGTTGAGTAGTTGGGATAAAGAGCCTTTTTTATAGTATGGCATTGCTAAACAAATATGATCCTCAGTTTGGCAAGCATATTGAACAGGTACAACATTCTGATGGCAAGCTGAATACACAATCCTGGCTTCTTTAAAGTATATTAAAGAGTCGGGAAAACTTTTTTTGTCTATTTTTTTCAATACAAGTTCAGTATCTAATTGAGGATCATAAACAAGGTAGGTTTTAGAATTTTTACCTTCTTCACCTATTTCAGATTTAGTCATAAAACCCAACTTAGCTATATCAAAGTTACTCTCTAGCTCTGTCTTCTTAACCACTTCAAACATTATATTTCTAAGGCCCCCATACAAGTTAATATACTTTCTTTGTCATTTGAACTATAGGAATTCCAATTTTGGACACGATCAAATTTGGTTTCTCTGGATAAAAGCCCTTTAAATTCTTTATGTTTAATTCCTATCTTGGATGAAATATTTGCTATTCTCCCAAGGTAATAGCTCTCTACCGAACTACTAGCTAACAATTCTTGCAAAACAGCTTCTATAGAAACTCTAATAATATTCGCTTGTGCTATGGCTTCAGTAACTCTCAATCCTGCTTTCTGAATGTTATACTCATATAAAAGATCTAAAAAAGTAAATCTTATATATTTGAGTTGCTCAGGGAAATTTAAGCATAGAGGAACTATAATTTTTGAAACAACAATAAGCTCTAGTACATCATTATCTTTTTCTTTTGAAAGAATTGCATAATGAATTTCTTTAGGGACAGCTCTAATTCCAATGGCTTTCAATATTTTCATAAAATCTACATGAATTAAAATAACAAAATACTTAATAAATTTCTATACTCTAGTAAAAAATCACCTTTTTAGGGTCATCAATTTTGATTTCTCTACATCCAATAACGTATAGGCATTCAAACAAAAAGGTAGCTGAGAATTTAGCCCTATTAATTTTGTTTATTAGATTTTTCGGATCTTCGATTATTCCTATTTCTTTAAGCAAAGATGCCAACTTACTATAACTAACTTTCCTACGTACAAGATCAGCCTTGAGCAATCCTTTTATGTATTCTTCCCATAATTTATCTGGTGCATCCATTTGAAAC
>JAAFJZ010000054.1 GCA_013298205.1 Cytophagales bacterium | reverse complement strand
CGCTTCTAAACTACGACCTGTTACGGTTCCTGCATTGAAACCATTGAGCAAAAACTCATAATTTGAACCATTCATTCCGCTATTATCTAAAAAATTACTCAGATCCACTGTTGGATTTAGCTTTGAACCCCAAGCACTTAAGTCTTGATTAAATGCTTTGGCATAATAAAACATACCACTCATATCGGTAACATTAGAAGTATTCCATCCGCCAATCGATTGATTAAAAGCATAAGTATAACCAAACAAACCTGTCATATTGGTAACATTAGCAGTATTCCAGTTGCCAATCGGATGATTAAATAAAGAAGCCTCCAAAAACATTTCTCCCATATCTGTAACATTACTCAAATCAGGAACATCTGAAGCACCGCTACCTGCAAGGTTTGCACAACCCGCAAAAGCCCACCTCATCGTACTCCAAGCTGTAGTTCCCCATTGGGTAATGTCTATTAATCTTAAATTATCTTGACCAGAAGACCCATTATACATATTAATTCGTTTAAAATTAGTTGGAGCTATTTTTAATTTTATCTTTTGGTTGGCAGGCATACCCGTAACCGAAAACGTTGATCCCGTAAATGTTCCTGCTCCAGCTAATGTGTTGTTTGGAAATGTTTCCCAAGAATAATCCACAATACCTGTGGTTTGTACTTCAAAAGTGAGTTGGTCGTTGTTGCCTGAGCCACCTTTAGCTAAATCCCAGATGGTAATAAAATAATCGGATGCAGAAGGTGGACCTCCAGCATTTGCACTTAAACTTGTGGCTATCAATAAGCCTACGGCAATTTTTGTAATTTTTTTGAACATAGTTTTAAAAAATTGTTAATTGTTTTCTTTTCATATAATAAGGTATCAAAAGCCCCTTTCGGGGGTTGGGGGCTTTTTTTTTGCAAAGATGAGATGCTTAAAATAAAATCTACTTGATGCAAGTCATGAAATTTGATGTTTTTAAATTATTTTTGTAAGATGTGCTCATGTGCTTTTGTGTTTAAGTAATTAGGTGTTCAATTGATTATACATAAAAGTTAGAAAATACTTAATCTCGCAAGAGCCAAAACACCCATAAAAATTAACACGTAAATGTGAACATTTAGACAAATAAATACGTTAAAGCTTCAATTCTTCAGCACCTCAACACCTTATAATGATTAAAAAACAAGAAATAGAAGCTTACCTCAATGCAGGAATTGTGGGTCTTACTCATATTTACCCACTCACTGACCAAGCTACTATAGATTTAAAAAGCATTGGAGTGCCTGTGGTTCTCAAAAAAGGCGATATAATTGTGCAAGTAGGCGATGTGGTAAAAGGCATTCATTTTATGGTAAAAGGGTTGGGCAAATCGTTTACCTATCAAGGCAAATCCGAAATTACCTCATGGATTATTCAAGAAGGCGAACCGTTTACCAATTACAAAAGCTATAGCACGGGTGTTCCCTCTCGTGAATGCACCCAAATAATAGAATCAGGTTTGGCTTTTTATATGTCTCGCACCGATTTGATGGAAGTTTACAATCGCCATAGCTGCATTGCTACGCTGATTGTATTGCTCAACGAACGCAACTTTGTAAAAATGGATGACCATATATATAATCTACTTTATAAAACATCAGAAGAACGATACCAGAATTTTTTAAAAGAATATCCCACCATGTTTAGTCGCATGAAACTCAAAGACATAGCTTCGTACCTTAATATGAGTGCAGAAACCATGAGCCGCATACGAGCGAAGTTGGGGTGAATTTTAATTATGAATTAATTTCTTTTGGGTAAAGAATTAATATAAGATTTTTTGATTTTTACAAAATTTTAGGTAAAGTTTAATGATTGATTTAAAATTAGTATTTCATTAAATTTAAGCTAAAAAAGCCTAAAAAACAATATAAAATTATTCCTAAAGATAATAGACCTATTAGTTTTGTTTAGAATGGTTTAAAATTATTACTAAATTTAAAATACCTAAATTTTGTTAATATATTTCTTATTGACTTGCTTTGCAAAACTATGAATTCAAAAGAAAGATTGCTTATTTTTACCTTGGCATGTGTACAGTTTGCCAATATTGTTGATTTTATGATTATGATGCCCTTAGGTCCAAAACTTATGCGGATTATGAGCATCACGACTCAAGAGTTTAGTTTAGTTGTGGCTGCATACACACTAAGTGCTGGTGTAGCAGGATTTCTTATTTCTTTTTTGATAGATAGGTTTGATAGAAAAAACATGTTGCTATTTATTTTCTCAGGTTTCCTAATTGGTACTTTTGGATGTGGGTTAGCTCAAAGTTATACACAACTTATTTTAGCAAGAATTTTTACTGGAATGTTCGGTGGCATTTTAGGTTCATTGGTTTTATCTATTGTAGGCGATGCGATTGCAATTGAAAGAAGAGGAACAGCTATGGGCATGGTTATGGCAGCTTTTTCGGTAGCTTCTATTGTAGGGGTACCACTTAGTTTGTATATTGCTGATTTATATGCTTGGAATATGCCATTCTTCTTTCTTTCTATAATGGGAATCGTTGTTTTAGCATTAATATTTTTCACTATGCCTGCTATTAATTCGCATTTAAGTACGACAAAGCGAGATCCTTTGGAAGCATTAAAAGGAATATATAAAAATAAATCTCAACAATGGGCATTGTTATTTATGGCTTTACTCACTTTTGGTCAGTTTACAGTAATTCCATTTATTAGCCCATTCATGGTCTCAAACGTAGGTTTTAGAGAGGATCAAGTAAAATGGATTTACTTGCTAGGTGGTGCATCATCTATTATTACAGCCCCTTTGGTTGGTAAACTTTCTGATAAGTTTAATAAACCAATCATTTTTTCAATCAGTATCATCTTATCTTTAATTCCGTTAGCATTGATAACAAATATGCCTATGAAACCACTGCTTTATGCTCTTTTTGTAACTACTTTATTTTTTATTTGCATTACAGGTAGAATGATTCCGGGAATGGCCATGATCACTTCCACAGTAACTAATAAAAACAGAGGTGGTTTTATGAGTATAAGTTCATCAGTTCAACAGCTTACTTCAGGAATAGCTGCCTATGTTGCAGGATTAATTGTTATTCAAAACCAAGCTGGACAAATGCAAAACTATTCGATTGTAGGGTATTTGGCATTGATTTCAAGTATTTTAACAATATTTTTGGTCAAACGAATGAAGCCCATTGGTTAATGGAAAAACTTGAAAATAAATTTTGTTTGAGCAGATTTTTAAAACTTAATTCGAAAATAATTGAACTTTATTTGAATTGATTTTTTTAAAATTATTAAAACTTTTTTAGTAAATTGGATAGAATGTTTATGAGTTTAAATAATTTATTTAAAAAATATTAGAAAAAGATGAAACGTTAAAAAGAATTTTAATTGGATTTTAGGTAAAATGTTTGACTTAATATATTTTCCCTACTCTACCCAAATACTTACTATTCATTTTTAATAAAATCATTCATTTTTTTGATCTATAATTCCACTTTTGATATAAGTGTTCAAATCTTTGTCGCCTCTTCCTGAAAGATTAATTACTACAATATCGTTGGGTGAAAATTTTATTTTTTCTAAACAAGCTATAGCATGTGCAGTCTCTAAAGCTGGAATTATTCCTTCAATTCTTGAAAGCAAAATAGCGGCTTTTAACGATTCGTCATCAGTGATGTCTACAAATTGAGCTCTTCCGCTTTCAAAAAGATTTGCATGCATTGGGCCGATTCCTGGATAATCTAATCCTGCAGAAATAGAATGAGGTTCTACAACCTGCCCGTCTTGGGTTTGCATTAACAAAGTGCGACTTCCATGTAAAACTCCTTTTTTTCCAAGAAATGTAGTTGCAGCTGAGTAACCACTGTTTACACCTTGACCTGCTGCTTCTGCCGCAATTAGTTTTACATTTTTTTTGTCTAAGTAATGATAAAAAGCTCCTGCTGCATTGCTGCCTCCACCTACACATGCGATAATATGTGTAGGATCAGGATTGCCAGTTTTTTCTTTTAGTTGAATGCCTATTTCTTCGCTAATAATGGCTTGAAAACGTGCCACCAAATCAGGATATGGATGTGGCCCTACTACTGAACCTATGATATAATGTGTATCAACAGGATTGGCTATCCAATCTCTCATTGCCTCATTTGTAGCATCTTTTAATGTTCTACTTCCACATGTTGCAGGTCTAATCGTTGCGCCAAGCATTTTCATGCGCTGAACATTTGGATTTTGGCGTTCTATATCGATTTCACCCATATAAATCACACATTCAAAGCCCATCAACGCACAAACTGTAGCAGTGGCCACTCCATGCTGACCTGCACCAGTTTTGGCTATGATTCTTTTTTTACCTAATCTTTTAGCTAATAATATTTGCCCTAATGTGTTATTGATTTTATGAGCTCCTGTATGACATAAATCTTCCCTTTTAAGATAAACCTGAGTTTGGTATTTTTCAGATAATCTTTTGGCAAAATTTAATGGAGTAGGTCTACCTACATAGTCTTTGAGCAAAATGTTTAGCTCTTCTTGAAATGCAGATTCATTTATAATTGAAAGATATGTTTTTCTTAATTCTTCTATATTTGGATATAGCATTTCTGGAACGAAAGCGCCCCCAAAATCGCCATAAAATCCTTTTTCATTTACTTGATAAACATTAGTTTCCATAGTTTTGGTCATATTTTTCAGTGAATAATTGTATACTACTTTTCAATAAATCTATATTCTTGAAGCCTGGTTCTATCTCAAATTTACTATTCAAATCCAAAGCTATTACATTTTGAGAAACTTTATTCTTTTTAGCCCAATCTATAAATTTTAGCATTTCAATTTGACCTATACCTCCGCTCAAAAGAAATTTTTTTCTTAACGTATATTGATTTAAAATTTCCCAATCAAACCCAATGCCCGTTCCTCCATATTGAGGAGAATGTGTATCAAATAAAAAATATTCAACAAAGTCTTCATAATTATTTAATTTGGAAAAATCGTAATCTTTTGAAGTTTGTATGGCTTTTATAATCTTATAATTTTTATTATACAAAGATTTACAAAATTCAACACTTTCATCTCCGTGTAATTGCAAATAATTTAAAGCATATTTTTTAGCTAATAATTCTATTGTTTGTTCACTTTCATTTACAAATACACCTACTTTTTGAATCGAAAAATCTATTTCAGGCATTAAAAAATTTTTTCCAACATACCTTTTTGATTTTTCATAAAAAATAAAACCCATCATTTGAGGTTTGAGTTTAGAAACTGCCACTATGTTTTGAGCATCTTTCATGCCACAAATTTTAATAAAAGGCTTTTTCAAATTTGATTACTTTTAAGATATAAATTGATATCAATTAAAAATTGAGATGACTTAATGAGGTAAATCTCCTAAAATAACTAAACTAAATTAATAAAGTTTTATTTTGGCACAACCTTGTTATGAATAAATTATGGTGTTTACTTTAAAGATAGAAGCCAATACGAATTTGTCAAAACCTAAGAATTTGTAAATTGAAAATTAGAATTTATCTAGCCAAAATCGCTTCATCGTTATGCCAGCTTGCAAGCAAAACTTCTTTTGTTTCGTTACACATTGCTTTTTTTGCCTCTATTGCCACACGAATATAATTGGGTGTAAAGCCAAACCGAAAGCCATCTTTTATTTCATCTTCAAACAAAACACTTTGTTTTGTTTGTAAAAATTGGTTATAATATTTTTTTCTTAAGTCTTCTGAAAGCTGCCTAAGCATTTCTGATCGTTTGGCTTTGGATGATGGATGCACTTGCTCGCTCATGCCCGATGCAACAGTATTAGCTCGGCTAGAATAGCTAAATACGTGTAAATAAGACACATCTAATTTTTTTATAAATTGATAAGTTTCCATAAAATCTTCATCCGTTTCGCCTGGGAAACCTACAATTACATCTACTCCTATGCAACAATTTGGCATTTGGGTTTTGATGTTTTGTATGGTGTCTGAATAAAGTTGAGTTAAATAACGCCTACGCATTAGCTTTAATATCTTGTCATTTCCAGATTGAAGTGGGATGTGAAAATGTGGAACAAATTTATTAGATTTGGCTACAAATTTTATGATTGAATCGTTGAGTAAATTGGGCTCTATGGAAGAAATCCTAAATCTTTCTACATTGCTTTTGGCATCTAGCTCTTGGATTAAGTCGAGAAAAGTTTCTTCTCTTTTTCCGTTTCTCAAGCCATAATCTCCTATATTTACACCTGTTAGCACAATTTCTTTTACCCCAGAATCGGTAATTTGTTGGGTTTGATTTAATATATTTTCTATCGTATCGCTACGGCTATTGCCTCTTGCTAGTGGAATGGTGCAAAAAGTACAAGTATAATCACAACCATCTTGCACTTTTAAGAAAGTACGGGTTCGGTCGTTTATAGAAAATGACGAATGGTATTCTTTGGCTTCTAATATGCTTTTATGAAAGACTAAAGCTTTAGGTTGCTTTTCAAAACTAGGCAAAAGCTCTAGTAATTTGAATTTCTCAGATGCGCCCAAAACGGCATCTACACCTTCTATTTCTGCAATTTCCCTTGGTTTTAATTGCGCATAACAACCTACAATTGCCACAAAAGCATCGGGAGAATGCTTGAGCGCATTTTTAACAATTTGTTTACATTTTTTATCTGCATTTTCAGTTACAGAGCAAGTATTGATAATATAGATATTGGGTTTATCAAAAAAATCAACTTTTTGAAACCCTTTTTCTTCAAATTGCCTCCCGAGTGTAGAAGTTTCAGAGAAATTTAATTTACAGCCTAGTGTATAAAACGCCACTTTTTTCATTTTGCAAAATTACAAAATCAAATCTTAGCTTCAAATCTTTAGAAACGATATTGTTTGCATAAACCTTTGAATGTGCAGTTAAAGTTGCTATTTAATTTTAAAACGAGCACCTACATAAACCATTCTGCCCACAATTGGGCCCCAAATCAAGGATGTATCAAAATAAGACCCAAATGGATCTGATGAAGCGATAATCAAATCTTGCTGACGAAAATCGCCTATATTCTCTACGCCAATATATAAATCTAGCCATTTTTTCATTTGATTGCCAAACGATTTTGAAATTTGTGCATTCATCACAAAATAATCGGGTGAATATGCATCATTTTTATACGCTAAAGGATTGCTTTGAGTATTGGGAATTCTTTTTGTCCCATTCCAAGTAAGCGTATAATCAAATTTCCAATTGTTTTTGCTGCTATAAGCTAAATTTATAAAAGCCCTATTTTGAGCAATTAAAGGTCTTTGCAAAAGCAACCCATGATAGGTAGTTTGTACATCATACAAGCGATATGCCACCCTAATGTCAAGCCTTTTTATAATTTCATAGTTTAATTCTACTTGAACAGAATTGGAAAAAGATAGTCCATTTAAGTTGTAAAAGTTGATTTGCTGAGGCGATTTGTCATAATCTACAACAACTTGATTTTGAAAATCGGTTCTGTAATAATCCAATGTAACATTTCCTTTCTTGTAATTCAATCTAAAATCTTGCGAAATACTCATGCCATAATTCCAGCCTATCTCTGCTTGTGATGGATAGTTTTGAGTTGAATTTAAGTTTAAAATATTCACTTGCCTTGAGCGAGCCAAAATACCCATATTTTCGGCTAGCATATTTGCTGTTCTTTGCCCCCTGCCTGCTGAAATACGAATTTGCGTATTCTCTGTCGCATCGTATTTTGCATGAATACGAGGAGTAAAAAACACACCGTATAAATTATGGTAATCTGCTCTCAAGCCTGCTACAAAAGTAAATTTGGAAGAAGCGAGCCAAGTATATTCCATAAATGCGCCTGGAACGATTTCTGTTCTTTTTAAATTAAGTTTTAAAGGATTATAGCCTATTTGCGCTAGTTTCTCATCATAATTATCAAGTAAAAAACTGAGACCTGTTCTAAATTTGTGTTGAGTATTGTCTATTATAGATTGATATATCAAATTGGCATAAATAGACTCCTGATTTGCATTGTAAACAGTTTGTCCAAAGTAATTATCAGTTTTGTGGCTCAAAGCGGAAGCCATGAAGCCTATGCTTTTATATTTTTTTTGTGGGAAAACATAGCCAATTTTCGTAAAGGCTTCCAATCTTTCGGTATTTATTCCCAAACCATATATGTTTTTGCTTAATTTATCTTTCGATTCATCAAAATTCATTTCACCTCCCAAACGATAGTCTTTCAATGCCTTAATCCCAAATTGAACCATAAACCCTTTGTTGTTATCATATTTCCAACGGTTTATTCCATTCACTTGATAACCTAGAGGAATGTCTAAAAAATTATCTTTGTTTTGGTCTATTTTCATTGACTGTCCATTGCCATGAAGAAGCAAAGTTGTAGCCCATTTGGGGGAAATTTTTTGGGTGTAATTGGCATTCGCTTCTAGCCTTCCAAAATCATTTGCATAGGTATTAAGAAATAATCTTTCCCCCAATTTCATGCTTATATCTGTTTTTTTGAGCTCCACATTGATTTGTCCTGCTATACTTTCATATCCATTTGCCACCGAACCTGCACCCTTTGTAACCTGAATACTCTCAATCCAAGAGCCTGGTATGTAGCCCAAACCATAATTTGCTGCCAAACCCCTCGTACCTGGTAGATTTTCATTACTTAATTGGGTATAGATTCCGGATAGACCTAACATTTGAATTTGTTTTGCGCCTGAAACCGCATCAGCAAAATTCACATCAACGGAAGGGTTGGTTTCAAAACTTTCCGACAAATTGCAACACGCAGCTTTAAAAAGCTCTTTTTCCGACATCGTTTTGGTATTTAGTGGTTCTAAGGAATTTAGAAAGGTGCTATTGATTCTTTCCGTTACTTCGATTTCTTGCAAAGAATGGTTGGCTTCTTGAGCCAAGATTACACTTATTTTGTCATCATTTTTGATTTCAATTGTGTCACTTGTATAGCCTAAATACCTTATTATCAGATATTTTCTACTAGAATCTAGTGCCACATTTTGTTGAGGATAAGAAAGCTTAAACACCCCACTTGTATCGCTTTGCGTGCCTTCATTTGTGCCTAACCAAAACGCAGTTGCGCCCATTATGGGTGTAAAAGTACCTTTTGTGCTTTCTTCTAGTACGATTCCTCTTATCATATTTTGTGAATACCCTTTGGGGTAAATGAAAAAGATAACAAACAGGATAATAAATATTTGTTTCATAGCTTATATGTTAAATCATTAAAATTGAAATTATGAAGTGTTGGGATTTTTGGGGTATAGCGATCCACGCTTCTCCCAAAGAAGAAAATAGAAATCGTATTTTGGTGGAGGAGTTGCTCTTGTAGATATTGGAATTTATCCTACAGAGTAAATTTAAGCAAACAAGAAAGCTATTTACATCAATAGAGTTTTAAATTCTGTTGATGTAAATAATCTTTTTATTGAGCTAAAACTTATTTTTTGCGCTCATATTGGCAACATTCTGGCAAATCTGAATAAGCCTTTTTTTCAGCAATTGCATTTTCTGTGTCATAACCTGAGCTGGCAATTAATTGGTGCAATTTATCTTCTGAAATTTTATCCGCTTGGTAGCTAATTTCGATTATTTTGGTATCCATATTCCAATCAGCAGATTTTACTCCTTTCACATCAATCGAATTTTCTATTGTCTTTTTACACATCTCACAATTTCCCCATACTTTAAATTTTACCTTTGTAGTTTGAGCAGATGAGCTGCAAAATGTTGTAAATGAGATAATTGCTATTGATATTATTATTTTTGAGAACGTTTTCATAATTGTATTTTTTATAAATGGATCAAACTCAAAGGTATTGACCCGCACCTTTATTATTTTTTATGGAATTAGGGAATACAAGAAATTAAAGCTTATGAAGGTATTCATAGGCTTTAATTTCAGTATATTAATCGGAAAGGAACTTCGAATTAAAGTTCCGAAATAGGAATCAAATCAAAAAAGTACAGTTCTGTATATAAATGGGGATACAGGCTGAATAAGGCTTAGATTCTGAAAAATAATAACTTTGAGTACTTTGGGTATTAAAATGGTAAATGAAAAAATTGCTTTGTTGCAAGAACGAAGGAGCAAGATTAGGTGCTTTTATACTAATCTTTGAATTCAGTTTGCTGTGATCATCTTCAGCTTGAAAGCTTGCAGATACATCTTTGCAGCATCTTTTCATGGACTTTTTGCCACATTTATTGCAATCTTTTGCAGAAGGGATTAAGCTAATCGATTGAAAATCACCTCCACAAAAATGCAAATTTACCGAATATCCCGTACTGAATACCAGATAAATAAATGACAAACATATAAGAGCGACTTTCTTCATTAGAAATTATTAAGTAAATCAATTTAAAAAAATAACAAAATTCAAGCGTAATTTAATCTATACTTCTTCTTCTTTTAAAACTCTTTTCTTTCTTGTGTTTGCAGGATAATTAAAAAACAAACTGCTTAATACAGGTACAAGAAAAACCAACATGGTAACTAAAGACATTATGGCATCGAACTTATGGCTATTGATAAATTCAAAATAAAGATTGCCAACGAAAAATTCGCTTATGTAAGATAAACTTAATTTAAAGCCCAAAATACCAATTACTATAAATGAAATGCTTTCAAGAAAAGGAAATTGCTCTATTAGTTTCACAAAAAACTGTGCAGCAAACCTCATAGCCAAAATTCCTATAAAAACTCCTATACAAATCAATGTAATCTTATCAGTAAATGCAACAGCTGCAAAAACATTGTCAATAGAAAAACTCAAATCCATAAAC
>JAAFJZ010000549.1 GCA_013298205.1 Cytophagales bacterium | reverse complement strand
TAGGTTTGTTAATTAGCAGCTTAGTGCAAGCACAAAACTTTTTAGTTGCCAATAGCGCTACTGGATTTAACAGTACCATCTCCGGACTATATCAAGGCGATATAAACTTTTCTGATGTAAACAACGATGGAAAACCCGATATGCTTGTTACGGGCTACGATGTATCTAATAATGTTTTTGCTAGGCTTTACACCAATAGTGGCACGAATTTTAATCTTGTTTCAGGTACACCCTTTGATAATGGAGGTAAAGGAGCAGTGGTCTTTGGCGATGTAAACAACGATGGCAAACCCGATGTATTGATTACTGGAGAGAAAACCACACCATCATCTTCTTACACAGCTAAACTCTATACCAATAGTGGCACTAATTTTACCGAAGTAGTAGGTACTCCTTTTGCTGGTACTATTGATAGCGATGCAGCTTTTGCAGACGTAAACAACGATAGCTTTTTAGATGTATTAATCATAGGTAAAGAAGCATCCAATACAAGCACAGCCAAACTTTATACCAATAGTGGCACTAATTTTACCGAAGTAGTAGGTACTCCTTTTGCAGGAGTAAATTCAGGTGCTGTTGCCTTTGAACATGTAAATAATGATGCTTACATAGATGTAATCATAACAGGTTATACAGGTTCCACAGGCATAACCAAACTTTACACCAATAGTGGAAGTAATTTTATAGAAGTGATGGGTACTCCTTTTGCTCAAGTGAGTGCTGGTGCCAAAGTTGTTTTTTTAGATGCCAATAGTGATGGCAAATCTGATATATTTTTGTCAGGGGCAGACAATATTGCTAGCTTCTCTAAACTATATACAAATAGCGGCTCTAACTTTAGCGAAGTGGCTACGCCCGCTATTAACCCTGTTAATGGTGGTTCGTTACTAGTTGCCGATTTTAATAATGATAGCAAACCAGATATTTTTCTATCAGGGTCAGACTTTAATCTTACAGCTTCATTTGCTACGATATATACCAACACAGGTGGTAATTTTGGTTCTGTTGCAGGTACTAGTTTTTATACGGATGCTTCCGTAGCAGCAGCCGACATCAATGCAGATGGCAAACAAGATTTGTTTTTTTCTGGGAATGATTCCAATAGCGACCGAGTAAGCAAAGCTTATTTAAACATTCAAAGTACCAGTATTACTGTCCAACCTATGTCTGTAACTTTATGCGGAGTGCATACTTTTGGTGTAACAGCTTCGGGTACAGCACTAAGCTATGCGTGGAGCAATGGAGCCACTACACAGAGTATGAGTACTTCGGTTTCAGGAACTTACTTTGTAACGGTAACAGGTGCAGCAGGTAGTATAGTGAGCAATGCGGCTACACTTCTAGCACAAGCCCGTACCCAAATTACTGCCCAACCCATAGCAAGTGCTTTTGTGTGCACAGGTGCTTCACAAACTTTAAGCGTAGTAGGCACAGGGCTAAGCCTTAGTTACTTGTGGAGCAATGGAGCAAGTACTACTTCTATTATCACTTCGGTATTGGGTAATTATTTTGTAACTGTAAGCGGTACGTGTGGAAAAGCAGTTAGCATCGGCTCTTCCTTGAGTGCTGCTCAAGCTACAACTATTACCACCATTACCTCTGCATTGGCGTTAGTGCCAGGCTCTATCACGGATATAAATGTACAAGCCTTAGGCACAAACCTAAGTTACCTTTGGAATACAGGTGCTACTACAGCCAAGCTTACAGGCGTAAGTTCTGGGGAATATTTAGTAACCATAACAGGTGCTTGTGGGATAGCAAAAGACTCGAGAAGGATTGGTAATTATTTGATAGCTGTAACCAACAATGGCTATACTTGGGTTACTAATTTTGGTAGCAGAGGCTCTGAAGCTAATCATTTTGATTCCCCTTACTCTGTTGCTTTGGGTGCAGATGGTAAAATTTACGTAGTAGACAAAGATAACCACCGTGTATGTGTATGGAGCAAGAATGGAAATATATTTACACCTATTACTACATTTGGCAGTAAAGGGTCCGGTGCCAATGAGTTAAATGAACCTTGGGGCATAAACATAGCC
>JAAFJZ010000548.1 GCA_013298205.1 Cytophagales bacterium | reverse complement strand
CGTAAATCTTTTCGATCTTCGGCTTTTTGTGGTTCTTGTCTTAAAAGTTGTTGGCAGTTGCTAAATGTTTCGTGCAGTTGCTCGTCCAAATCGTTTCTATCGGTAAGAATTACCAAAGTTGGATTTTCCATTCTTGGGTCAATGATTAATTTACCCGAATAAAAAACCATACTCAAACTTTTGCCACTTCCTTGTGTATGCCATATTACGCCACCTCGTCTGTCGCCAACATTCCCCTCCTTTGGAGGGGTGCCTGAAAGGCGGGGTGGTTCTTCTGCTAATTGAGTTTTGCCCTTTAGGGCGGGGTGGTTATAAAGCATTTCCATTACCGATGCCATTCGTTGCAAAACATCAATAACTGGAATATGAATTACAGTTAACTCTAATGACTCTAAAAATGCATCTCTTTCTGCATCATATTCTTGCTTGTCATCGTGGCTACTGCCATCAATTTCTATAACTACATTACAATTGGAACAGTAAAAATCTACTATATAATTACCGATAATTTTTTGTCTATCAAAATCAAAACTTTTGAATTGTTTGTTTTTTACTTGATTCCAAAAAAGAACTTCCGATAGATTACCTGCTTGACGTAATTCTCTTGCCCTTTGTTTTAAATTGGGATTAAAAGGAAGTTCGAAATAATTCTTACTTGCTCTTTTTACCACCCTGGTCTGCGACCACCCCTCCAAAGGAGGGGAATAATAACCTGCTGCTCTTACAGTACTTTCTACGGCTTTGTTTACCGCGTAATATTGGTGATAAGCCGCTACTTTTTTAAGTGTTTTGGTATCGCTTTTTTCAAACACTATGAACTGTCGAATTAAATCTAACAGCGTTTGTTTGTTCAACATTCCGTTAAACATTATTTGCATTTCAAGTAAGCCCTCACCCCCGCCTCTCCCAAAGGTAGAGGAGCTAGAAACCGCTGGTGAATTGACAACAATCACATTTGCTATTTTGTCAAAAATAGATTCTGGGCTATTAAAAATATCTTCGTTTTTAAACCTAAGAACCTTAAATCCTGAACTTGTAAGAAATTTATCTCTTTTGTTGTCGTGTTTTTGTTGTTCAACTGAATCATGAATACCTCCATCAAATTCAACTACTATTTTATATTCATCACAATAAAAATCGGCAATATAATTTCCAATTTGATGCTGCCTTCTAAATTTTAAGTTATTGAATTTCCTATTTCTAACCAATTGCCAAAATATTTCTTCAGCTTTGGTTTGCCTTTGTCTTAATTCTCTAGCTTCTTTTATTAAGCCCGAATAATCAAGTCCAGCTCGGTAATGTCTCCCTTCTCCCTTTGGGAGAAGGGCTGGGGTTGAGGGTGGATTCTTCCATGTCATAAACCTACCAAAGTCACTGGTAACAGTGCCGCATAAAGCATCCCAACCATCGCTAACAATTAATAATTCGTTGTAAGTAAAAAGTGAAGGAATGGCTTGTTTGTAAGTTTGTAGTTGATTGTATGCTGATTTTATAGTGGCGTTTTCATCAACCGCATTTTTTAATTCTATTACTACCAAAGGTAAACCATTCACAAACAAAATTATATCAGGTCGTTTGTTGGCATTGCCTTCTATAATTGTGAATTGATTGATGGCTAAAAACTCGTTGTTCTCTACATTTTCAAAATCTACGATATATACTTTTTCGCCTCTTATGCCATCGGCTGTGCGTACTTCTACATCTACACCTTCGGTTAGGTATTTATGAAAAGTTTCGTTGTTGATTAAAGCATTTGGGCTTTCGGTACGCAATACTTTTTTCAAAGCATCTTCTTTGGCATCTTGGGTAATAGTTGGATTGAGTTTATCAATGGCATCACGCAAACGAGTAGCCAAAACCACTTCGGTATATTGCCTTTCGGGGTGTTCGCCATCAGGCGAAATATCCAAACCGTTTAGGTAACTGTAACCCAAACTTTGCAAATACCCAAGGGCAATTTCTTCTATTTCGTTTTCGGTAATGCTATTTTTCATCTTAATTATCTGAAAAACTAAGTTTTACAAAGAAGTCTCTGCCTATATAATAAGGTA
>JAAFJZ010000547.1 GCA_013298205.1 Cytophagales bacterium | reverse complement strand
GCCAACCGAGGCACAGTAGCCGAAGTGAAACTTACAAAAAATGATTTTCAAAAAATTAGTTTATTAGAGGAAAGTATTCCAGACCCAAACAAGGTAATTGTAAATGGAAAATTAGATGAAATAAAAGTATCTAAAGGGCGACTTGGACTGCAAACAGAGAAAGGTATATTAACAGTAATTGCTAAGAGTGAAACGGTTTTAAACAACATTCTTGAATATGTAGGCAAAGAAATTACTATTTCAGGAATGGCACACTATAAACCTAACGGACAAGTAAGTTTCGTTGAAGTGAAGGAATTTGGCAAGCCAAATGAAATGGATAAGTATTTTTCTAAAAAACCAAATGCAATGAATGCTGAACAGCAATTGTTGTTTCAAGCAAAGCAAGGGAAAGGCTCTAAGGCATTGGAGGCTTTAATAAATGCTCAGGGATTGTTTGATGATATAAGCGATGAAGAATTTAATGAAATGCTTAAATCAGTAAAATAAGATGGAATATATACTTTTAGATACCTGTATTGTAATGCATATTTTACGAAATAATGATTATAGTAAAAAATGTAAAGAAACATTGAAAAGCTTTAGCGAAAATCCATATATTATTTTGTCGGTTGTAACTAAAGCCGAGCTAGAATCATTATGCAAACAACAAAATTGGGGAGAGCCAAGAAAAAAATCATTATCACTGATTTTTGGTGATGCTACATTTATTGATATTGAAAATGCTGATGAAAACTTAATAGATGCTTATACCAATATTGATGCTTATTCAAAAAGAAAAGGCAATGATAAATTTGGAAACATTTTAAATGACTCAGCAAAAACAATGCATAAGAATGATTTGTGGATTGCAGCAACTGCATTTACCTTAAATATACCTTTGCTTACTACTGATGGCGACTTCGACCATTTGAACGGCACAATGATAAACGTGATGAAGGTAATATGAGTGAATGGAAAACATATAAGCTAGCTGAGGTTGTAGAAATAAAATACGGCAAAGACCATAAGCATTTGTCTGACGGATATATTCCATTGTATGGCTCAGGTGGAATTATGCGATATGTTGATACACCATTGTATGAACAAGAAAGCATTTTGATACCACGAAAAGGAACTTTAAGCAATCTGTTTTACCTCAACATTCCTTTTTGGTCTGTTGATACAATGTTCTACACAAAAATTAAAGAAGGGAATAACGGAAAATATTTGTATTATTTATTAAAGTCAATGGATTTGGCTTCTATGAATGTTGGTTCGGCTGTTCCAAGTTTAACAACAGAAGTTTTAAATAAAGTTGAAATTAATGTTCCTAATGAAGATACCCAAACCGCCATCGCCAAAATCCTCACTTCCCTTGACGACAAAATAGAACTGAACCTACAAATGAACCAAACCCTTGAAGCAATGGCACAAGCTATTTTTAAGGAGTGGTTTGTAGATTTTAAGTTTCCGGGCTTTGATGGAGTGTTGGTAGATGGTTTGCCGAAGGGTTGGAGAATAGGGAAATTTGAAGAATTAATGGAATTTACAAATGGCTATGCTTTTAAGAGTACTGACCTTTTAGATAATTATGAAGATGATTGCTATTTCGTTTTTAAAATGGGAAATATTAAAAAAGGTGGTGGTTTAAAATACGATGGAACAAAAAGCTATTATAAAAAAGAGAATGCTTTAAACTTAAAAAAGTACATTTTAAAAAGAGGCGATTTATTAATGTGTATGACTGATATGAAAGATAATGTTGCACTTCTTGGACATACAGCGTTAATGAATGAAGATGATAAATTCATAGTTAATCAAAGAGTAGGTTTATTAAGACCTAAAAATGGTATTTCAATTGACTACCCTTATTTATATATCCTTACAAACTTTCCTGAATTTATTGTTGAATTGAGAAGTAGAGCAAACAGAGGTGTTCAAGTAAACTTATCTACAAATGAAATTAAGAACATTCAAGTAGTAATTCCGCCCAAAAACTTAAATGAATTATTTGACAATACTTTTAAACCCGTTTTTGAAAAAATATTTTCAAATATTGAACAAATCCAATCATTAA
>JAAFJZ010000545.1:1079-2061 GCA_013298205.1 Cytophagales bacterium | reverse complement strand
TAATGGAATTGCTATAGGTAAAATGAAAAACTTAAGAGTTACTGAAAACATACGTAGAGGTAGAGTTTCAGGACTAGGGCAGTTGACTCCTGATGAGTTACCACCTTTGGAATGGTCAGGTACACTCAACTGTGGTTTTTATACTGTAGAATTTGAACAATCGTCTTTACCTAAAGCTTTGATAAGAAAAGTAAACACTTTAGATGAATTTGTAGACACAGTTCTGTTGCAAGAAAATGGTGTACAAGTTGATATTATGAAAAAAGTAGCTGCTGCACCACCAGACCCAATTACTGGAATTATTCCTTCAACGTTGAAAATTTTTGCTTCTATAAAAGGTTGTTTTAATACACGTGAAGGTTTTGACTTACAAGAAGGTCAAATTTCTGGTAGAGATTGTGATTTTGATTATACAACACCAATCTTGTTCCCACTATAATAAATAATAATAGAAAATGGAAAAAACGATAAATTTAAAATTCAAAGGCGTAGGAGAATTTCTAGTGAAGATGCCAAATGTTGGCCAATTCATGGAAATTGAAAATCTTAAAATTGCTCTTACTAATGGTCAATACGGTGATATGGTTAGACAACAAACAAAATTGTCTAATATGAATCTTGACGTAGTAGATACTATTTCTAATTTCAGAGTATTAATACCAGAGTTTAAGGATTTAGCTAAAATTAAAAACTTCTCCGATATGGATATGTTTGAAGCTAAAAAATTATCAGTTGTTTATAAAAAGCAATTTGCTCCTTGGTTGAATGAAATTATTAATGAATTACAAACTTACGGTGAAGATGATGACGAATAAAAAAAAAGTTTTGATGAAGAGCTAAGAAGTTTTATAGTGCGCTGGAACGAACAGTTTCCTATAGACTATTTTTGGCGCAAGAAATATAATATACCATTTGGCAGCCAAGAACATAAGGCTGCCAATTTTATTTTAATGGCTATCGACCTTAAGGAAGATAAAATGTT
>JAAFJZ010000545.1:0-1069 GCA_013298205.1 Cytophagales bacterium | reverse complement strand
AAGAATAATTAGAGAAAAAAGAAAGAATAGAATCAGGTGAAGACGAATTTTTCGATAAACAAAAAAAGAATACTGTTAAAATGAATCAAGAAGATATTGATGATGAATTTGATAACTTAGATATTAATCAATTTAACGCAGAAAGCTAACATGGGGTCTAATAATAATACAACACGGATAGATGTTCAAGTAAATACTCAGAATGCCAAGAACAAGCTGAGAGAGCTAGCTGATGAAGCAAAGAAAAATAATATTGATGCTAACAGATTAGACCAAACTTCTTCTAATGTTGGTCAAAAACCTGGTTCTACAAAAGATGCTGCAGATGAAGCAAGACGTATAGCTAAAGAAATTGAAAGAGAAAAAAAGGCACAAATTTCTGATGAGCATAGACAATTAAGAAAACAAAACCAAGAAGAATTTAACGAAAGAAGGCAAGCTAATAAAAATGGTAAACTTTCAGATAATGATTTTGAAGAAGAAAGAAAGCGTTTCCAAGAATCTCAAATGGGCTCATATATGGATGAGCGAACAGAAAAAAGAGGTGTAGAAGAAGAGCAATTAAGAAAACTAACTGAAATTTTAGAATCATTAAGAGAAGCTGAACAACATAATGATGTAAATGGTCAAAGAGATGATTCAGAATTTAAAAGTAAAGGAATATTAGCTGAATTATTTGAAAAAAGAAGTTCGTTATCTGCAGAAAGATTAGAAGCTGGTTCTGAAGACGAAATAAAAGGTAAAACCAAAGAATTAGCAGGCGTTGATAAAAAAATACAAAAGCTTTTAGGTAATAAAGGAGGAATAGCTGATACAGTTGGTCAAGGAGGTAGTTTAGTTTCATCAGTAGTAGGTGGAGATGCTATGGGTGCAGGTATGGGTTTATTATCAAAAGCAGGTCCATGGGGTGCAGCAATAGCAGCAATAGGTGCAGCTACTGTTGGCACAATAATGAGAGTTGGCGATATTACAAAAGCTACTGCACCATTAGCAGCACTTAGAGCTCAAGGTGGTAGAGATGATATTCGTAACGCAAATACTCCATTTAGAGATGCTCAACACAATATGG
>JAAFJZ010000546.1 GCA_013298205.1 Cytophagales bacterium | reverse complement strand
TTATAAAATTGTAAGCTATTTCTCTGCAGCAAATGATTTAGATACTATTTTAAAATATGAACCTGAGATCGTAATTTTTGATGAAGCCCAAAGAATAAAAAATTGGCAAACCAAGTTGGCTGCAAAAATGAAAAGAATAAATACCAAATATTCTTTCGTTATTACAGGAACACCGTTAGAAAATAAACTTGAAGAACTATATTCTGTAATGCAACTTATAGATATATACAAGCTTGGTCCTTTGTATTTATATCTCAATCAACACCAAATTCTTAATGAAAGTGGTAAAGTCGTAGGTTACAAAGAACTTAATACGATAGGTGAAAAGCTGAAAGACGTAATGATAAGGCGAAAGAAAAAAGATGTGATGTCGCAACTTCCTTTGCGTTCTGATAAAAATCTTTTTATATCCATGACTGAAGAGCAAATGAATTGTCATGAGGAATATAGAGCTGCAGTTTCAAGAATTGTAAACAAATGGAAACGTTATAAATATTTGGATGAAGAGGATAGATTAAGACTTTTGAGTTTTCTTAATTTGATGCGCATGTCGTGCGATAGCACCTATCTGATAGATCAAGAAACCAGACATGATACAAAAATAGAAGAATTGATGTTTATTTTGGAGGAATTCTTGGCAGAGCCCGAAAATAAAGTAGTTATTTTTAGCCAATGGGAACGTATGACTCGTTTGGTAGCCCAAGACTTGCAAAGCAAAGGCATTAAATTCGAATATTTGCATGGAGGCGTACCTTCAAAAGCGCGAGAAAAGTTGTTAACAAATTTTGCAAATGATCCAGAAAGCCGCATATTTTTATCTACTGATACAGGAAGTGTAGGCTTAAATTTACAAAATGCTTCTATGCTTATCAACCTAGATTTGCCTTGGAATCCTGCACTTTTAGAACAAAGAATAGCCCGAATTTATAGAATGGGGCAAAAAAATAGCGTTCAGATTATCAACATGATTTCGCAAGGCACAATTGAGCACCAAATGCTTAGCGTATTGAAGTTTAAAAATGAAATGGCTTTGGGTGTGCTAGATCAAGGTGATGACTCAATTTTTATGAGCGATACCAAGTTTGATACTTTTATGCAAACGGTAGAGCAAGTGAGTGCAGTAGAAGTGGAAATAGATGATTTTACTGAAGAAATTATAGCAAAACAAGAGATTCCATTTAATAAAGATTTTAGTGAAATAGATGAAGTTAAAGAAATTCCATTTGCAAAAGAACCTAAAATTGGAAAACAACTTTCTTTTTTTGGAGATGATGATGTGGTTTTAGAAGAGAAAACAGAAACTTTACCTAAGCCCATTTTTCAAGAAAAAAGCTACTCAAAATCAGAAAGCCCAAGTTTAGACGATATTCAACTACTTACCCAATTTCTTTCTGATAGCAACCAGACCCAAAAACTTATAGACTCTTTACTTGAAGTAGATGCCGAAAGTGGAAGAACTTACTTAAAAAATCCTATCCAAGCGAAGGAAATTATAGGTAATGTTTTTCAAATGTTTGCACAAATAGGAAAAGCGGTAAGTCATTAAAAACATTATCAAAAAAAGAAATAAAACTCTTTAAATCTTTTCATTGATTATCATTAATATTGTACTTCTAAAATATAAAAGATTATATTATGTATCAAAATATTTATACAACAATCAAAATTTTAACCATCTTTTACCTAGGGTTTGTACTTACTTCATGTAATAAAAACAAAGTATTAAAATTTCCAGAGATTAAATCAGATGGATTTGTGCTGTGGTACGACAAGCCAGCTTATATCTCAGATTCTTTACCTTACGCTCCAGGCAGAACTACTGTACCCAACACAGATTCTACCCGCATGGGATGGGTGCAAGCATTGCCGATTGGAAATGGGAAAATGGGAGCAATGGTGTTTGGAGGAGTGGGTATAGAACGAATTCAGTTTAACGAAGAAAGCCTTTGGGGTGGCTACTACAAATCAAGAACCAACCCTCAAGCCAAAGGGGTCTTAAAAAATGTTCAAGATTTAATTTTTGCAAATAAATTTGTAGAAGCTGCCGAATTGGCTAATGGT
>JAAFJZ010000544.1 GCA_013298205.1 Cytophagales bacterium | reverse complement strand
ATTTTCATTTTGTTTTAATGCTGTAGCTACACCATGATGAAGTACTGTTAAAATCATTTCAGGAGAAGTTATTTTTTTCTCTCTAATGATTTGATCAAGCTGGTTATCACCTATCATAGTCATAAAAGCACCTGGTACGCCATGACCTGTACAATCTGCAATTACAATTACAATTTTATTATCAACAAAATCTATCCAATAGAAATCACCGCTGATAATATCTTTCGGTTTGTAATATATAAAGGAATCTGGAACAAGAGTTTTTATAAACTCATTAGTTGGTAATAATGCAGATTGGATTCTTTTTGCATAGTTGATTGAAGAAATAATATCATTATTTTTTTCTTCAATAATGTGTGATTGTTTTTCAATTTGTACTTGAGCTTCTTTCCTTTGTAAAGATTTGTAAGTAATCGTAAGAATATCGCAAGCTGATTTGATAAAGTTTATATCAGCAACATCCCATTTTCTATTTTCAGGTTTATGTTCACAACAAACCACTCCTTTTATTTGTCCATCAACATAAAAAGGAACATCTAACATAGATTTTATTCCAAGTGGTTTTAAATAATTTTCGGCAAACTCTCTAGTATTTGCATCAGTTTCAGCATAAGTAGCCAAAATAGGTTCACCAGATATAACTGATTCGAAATAAAGTGGATAATCTTTTTGTAATAATACAATAGGATCTGAAAATTTGCCCGTGTCTTTATTAAATTCAGATATACTAGTAAGTTCTTGGTTATCATTACTTAATTCCCAGATACCTACTTGAGTTATGTCTAACGATAAAGAGCTTTTTTGAGCAATTTCTCGAATAGCGGATTCAAAATTCCCTTGTTGTACATTTTTGCTTTTGGCTAAGTTCATCAAAACTTTGCTGTTCGCTTCAAACTCTTTATTTTGATTTTCAATAAATCGTTTCTCTTCATCTAGTTGTTTTACTAGAGATTGTGTTTCTTCATAAGATTGCATTAATTTACTTGACTGTACCTCCATTTCAAATTTTTGAGAGTTTACAGTAGAAAGAACCAATTCTAATTCCTTGTTTTTTGATTCAGTTTGTATTTTCCTAATTTCAGCCTCTTGATTAAGTTTAGAAAGCGTTTCTGCTTGCTTTTCAAGTTCTGTTTTCCCACTTTCAAGCTCGCCTAGTACAGATTGTAAAGAATTTTTTTCTGTTCTCACATCTACCACCATTTTGTTAAAAACATTGGCAAGGTTTTCGATTTCATCACCTGTTTTAACATCAGCTTTTACATCCAGATTTCCTTTAGAAACCTCATCGGCTGCCTCAGAAAGTCTATATAGCGGACGTGAAATACCACCAGAAACAAAGTTAGAGACAACTAATATAACCAAGAACACAAAAATTTGTCCAAAAATAGCCCTAAATCTAACGGCTTTTACGGGTTCTAAAACCTCTTCTTCATCCATTTTTGAAATAATATTCCATTTCAAATCAGGTAAATTCATAGGTGTGTAAGAAGCAAAGGCCTGTATGCCACGGTAATCTGTTATGATTTGAGACCCAGTTTCACCTGAAATAACAGCTTTTGCTGCTGCAGATTTCACGGGCATAGACATTATGGTCGTTTTATAATATTTAATTTCATCTATCCAACTTTCAGGTTTTTTTGCAACAACCAGATCTTCAAAAAACTTTTTAGGCTCCTCTAAGTAGTGTCTAGATTCTGTTCTCATTAAAGAATCTTTACCTAATATAAATGTTTCACCTGATTTACCAAGACCTTCTTCTGCCCATTTCTGACCTCCAGTCATCATGTCATTAATGTCATCTACTGAAAGTTGTATTACAAGAGTACCTATTTTATCTTCACCTACAAAAATATTTGATGCTACGAACATTGCAGGTTCGTAAGCGGAGGCTAGGTAGGCTTCATAATCGTACATTTTTACTTTTGCAGGGTCTTTTACGTTTTTAAAATCTTGGTAAATTTGAGCTAAACTTGTATTTTTTACTATAGGGTCTTTCACATTGACTGCAAAATCAGGCTCTTTGGCTACAGTGAAGCAAATATTTCCAGCTAAATCGATTATA
>JAAFJZ010000543.1 GCA_013298205.1 Cytophagales bacterium | reverse complement strand
ATCCGACTGCTCTTTCAATGAAATTAATTCTATGCTTCTACTTGGCTCTTTAACCTTATTGCTAAGTAGTTCATTGTTTGTTGAATTTTGACTTATCAGCGTTTTGAGATATGCTGAAAACTTGTCAATGTCAAGTTTCGTGTCACTAAAATTCTTTTGATTAGCCTCAACTGTATTAAGTTGATTGATTAAATTTTGAGTTAATGAATTATACTCTTGTTTAAGTTCTTTGAGTAGTTTTATACCGTTCAGGTATGTTTCATCAAAGAAGTTTTCTAACTGTTTTTTGAAATCTTCCGTAATTGTTTGTTGTTGGCAGAAAGGGCAAGTATCGTCTTGAATGTAATCTCTGCCCTGATTTACCCAATCATTAATGTTTAGTTTTTGAATGAGCTTGGCAATATCAACATCAGCTTTTCCAACTATTATTTTTTTCCAAATATTATTTGCCTCTATTTCAGTTGTTCTGTCAAATGAAATTTGATTAATAGCTGGAATTGATTGTGGTGTTTCACCAAATATTGTTTTGGCTTTTTCTTCTAAAATTTTAAAAGTGTCTAATGTAGCGGTATTAGTTGTGAACTCTTGTAAAAGCCTGGCTTTGAAATTTTCTGGTTCTCTGACAATTTTTGTGGATTCAGGAAGATATAGCTAAAACTCTCAATTTTAAGTTTTCAAAATTACTCATTCCAAAAGCTGTTCTTCGGACACTTCTTATGAGGTTATTTAGTCCTTCTGTTACAGCATTTGAAAGATAATTTTCAACGTAGTTAGCGATGTATTCTTTGGTATTTTGTAATGTTTTAACGAATCCATCGAAGAGAGTTACCTCTTTTTTAGCTAGTTCTTCAACCCAATTATTGATTGCTATTATGGCATTCTCAACGGTATCTGTGTTGTCAAGAATGTGATGGAATTTTTCTCGAATATGATAGATTTTTTTCAACATTGGACTATCCTTAAAAGCGGCATCAAGGTCATCTAATTGTTGGTCAGATAAGGCATGATACTGTTTGTAAAGAATCCATTTTAAGCGTTTATAATTAGTATTATCTCTATCAGCTTTTCTTAATTCTTTACGAAAAGCATCAAGGACATTATTGAGTAACTTTGTTACGTGAAAACGGTCTAAAATTATTTTTGCATTGGGAAAACACAGTTTAGATGTAGTAATATAGGCATCCCAATAATCACATGAGACATCTGTTATTTGATTACAAAAATCAATACCCAGTTGCTTGAAATGGGCAATTAGAGTCTCTTTTTTACGATTTGGAAGAATGTCTATGATGATTCCTCTATCTAAATCTGTCAAAATACAGAGGTAATCTTTTTTACCTTTTCGGTGGCTATGCTCATCTATGCCCAAACGCTTAACTTGTCGATAACGCTCGGGAATATCAATCGTTTTTCGACAAATATCTAAGACGATTCGTTCAATCGTTTTTGCACTTACATCGACAATGGCAGCCACTTCTGTGTAACATTGTTTGCGGGCTAAACAAAACATATAGTCGCTCTGCCGATGGGTGAATTCTTTGTTTAAATCTGCAAAATCTAAGGTTTCAGTAAAATAACGATTACAACTTTTACAATAAAATTGACGTACTTTTACCAATAAATGTACATGACGAATGCCCATATTCAGGTCTCGAATAGTGCGATGATAATATTGATTGACAGTAAAGATAGTCTCTCCACAATTGGGGCAAATAGCTCCTATTTGTTTTACTTGACATTCTATCGTAATAATGTTAGTATCAATTTTTATATCCAGTATTTCAACTGACGGCAAATTGAGTAATTCCTCGTAAAAAATATTTTTTTCCATTAACAAGATTACGAAAAATCTATAACTCCACAAAAATTGTCAAAGAACCGGTTTTTTCTTAGTCTTTACATCAGAAAACCTAATTGTTTTTTTGATAGTTTCAAATCCGACAGGTATGCGTAATGGTTCGTTTTTACCACTTTGGGTATGATAAAAAGCACTTAGTAAATTGATACCTTTTATACTACGTTGCTTGTTATGGTCCCAATGCCAAGAGATTAAATCGTTTTCATCT
>JAAFJZ010000541.1 GCA_013298205.1 Cytophagales bacterium | reverse complement strand
TGTATTTTCCTATTACAGGGACATTAAAAATGTATTGTTGATTGTAGTAACTTCTGATAAAGGTTTATGCGGGGCTTTTAATACTAACGTGATTAAAGGAACTGTGCAACTTATTAATGAAAACTACAAAGAAGTTTTTGAAGCTGGAAACTTAAAGTTGCTATGTATAGGTAAAAAAGGATTTGATTTTTTTAGCAAAAGAGGTTATAACGTTATTTCTGAATTTTCTGAAATTCAAAATGGGCTAAATTTCGATAAAGTTAGAGAAGCAGCTGAATATGCAATGGAGCTTTTTGAATATGGAGAAGTAGATAGAATAGACCTAATCTATAATGAATTTAAAAATGTTGCCGTACAAATTTTAAGAAAAACACAATTTTTACCTCTTATTGATTCTTATGATGAAAATATATTGGTAAAAACTACTAACACAAATTATATATTTGAGCCATCAAAAGCAGAAATTATCACTGAATTAATTCCTAAATCGCTTAAAATTAAACTTTATAAAGCCGTTTTAGATTCTAATGCTTCCGAACAAGGTGCGAGAATGACGGCAATGGAAAAAGCAACAGACAATGCCGGAGAACTCTTAAAGGAATTAAAAATTACTTACAATCGCTCTCGTCAGGCTGCAATTACAAAAGAAATTTTGGAAATTGTTGGTGGAGCAGAAGCATTAAAATCTGGTAGCTAGTATTTTTTAAATTTTCTTAAAATCTATATAATTTTAAAGCCTTTGAAATAAATCGCTACTTTACTTGTAATAAGCATTCAAAGAATAGATTTTGGTAAATGATTCTAACATATTAAACCTGCCCAAACACATTGCCATAATCATGGATGGTAATGGCAGATGGGCTAAAAAACATGGTGCTGAACGGCTCTTTGGTCATAATAGTGCTTTAGAGTCTGTACGCAATGTAGTAGAAGGGTGTGCAGAAAATCAAATTGAGCACTTAACTTTATATGCTTTTTCAACAGAAAATTGGAATAGACCAAAGCAAGAAATAGAAGGTTTAATGACTTTGCTGATACAAGCAATATCCGAAGAAACACCTACCCTAATGAAAAATAATATTCGTTTAGGAGCAATTGGTGATATTAAATCTTTGCCCTTTGATTGTGTGAACAAGTTAAATGAATGTATGCAAGTTACCCAAAATAATTCTGGCCTTCATTTGCATCTTGCTTTAAGTTACAGTGGTAGATGGGACATTTTAGAGGCTA
This sequence comes from Cytophagales bacterium, assembly GCA_013298205.1. GTDB lineage: Bacteria > Bacteroidota > Bacteroidia > Cytophagales > UBA9547 > JAAFJZ01. The sequence continues at coordinate 847 of JAAFJZ010000541.1, read as the reverse complement.
CAAAAAAAATAGCCACTAAAATTAAAAGTGGTGAAATTATAGAAGATGAAATAACTGAGTCATTATTTAATTCTCAACTCTCAACTAATAATATTCCAAATCCAGATTTATTGATTCGAACAAGTGGTGAAATGAGAATAAGTAATTTTTTGTTATGGGAAATTGCTTATACAGAAATATTTGTAACACCTGTGTTATGGCCAGATTTTAGAAAAAAAGATTTAATGTTAGCCATTGAAGATTATTCAAAAAGAGAAAGAAGGTTTGGAAAAACTAGTGAACAATTGAACAATATATAGATGAGAAAAGGACGTGTTGCGTTAGTAGTTTTTATTTTTAATGTTTTTTTTATTTCTTTGGCTTGGTCTCAATCAATTGATTCTACTCTAGATTCTCCTGACTTAAAATTTAGTTATAGCAATCCTCAAAATTACATAATTGAAGATATTTCAGTAACTGGGTCAAAGTATTTAGATTCGAAGACAATAATAGCAATTACAGGTCTTAAAGTTGGAGATGAATTGCGGATTCCTGGTGATAAAATAAGCATGGGTGTTAGAAAATTATGGCAACAAGGTATTTTGGGTCAAGCCGAAATTAATGTTTTAAAAATAACAGGAAACAAAGTTTACTTAAATATCAATATTGAAGAACGTAAAAGATTAAATAAATTTCTTTTTTCTGGCATAAGAAAAGGAGAGCAAGATGATTTAAAAGATAAAATTAGGTTAATCAAAGGTAAAATAATTACTGATGCGTTATTAAAAAATTCATCTAATAAAATTAAAAAGTTTTATCAAGAAAAGGGTTTTATGAATGTTGCTGTAAAAGCTGTTCAATCAAAAGA
>JAAFJZ010000540.1 GCA_013298205.1 Cytophagales bacterium | reverse complement strand
ATTATTTTTGAAATAGTTTCTTATTAAATCTTGTATTTCAGACTTATTTTTAATCTCTAGCTTTTGCATATCTTTTTATGCAAAAGTAATTAATTTATGCGCAATTAAATAATGCGTTTATTATAGAAACTAGTTTAAACTAAAAAAATTTAGCTTTGAACTGGTTTCAATTTATAAAGCTTACTACAAAAATTGACAAAGAAAAAACAAAAGTACTTAAAGCTAAAGGCTTTAGAAATGGGTCAATTTCATTAGATTTTGCTCGCAAAACCTTGATGAAATGAAAAATAAACAAGCCTAAAGGTGCGAATAAAACAATTGCATAAATCTGATTAAAATTGAGCATTACGAAAATGGCAGCAAATAATACCCCCAATAATACCAATACACTATGGTAAATTTTAGATTTAGCAAATCCCAACATTATCGCGATTGTGTTTTTGTTGGCTAATTTATCAGATTCTATGTCTCTCATATTGTTAAGATTGAGCACTCCCGTACTCCAAAGCCCTATAGATGAAGCAATTAGAAAGCAATTTAAACTTACGCCTTTTGCATATAGATAGTAAGAGCCACAAACCGCTACCCAACCAAAAAATACAAAAACCGCCAAATCTCCCATAGCTTTATAGCCATAAGGATTTTTTCCAGCCGTATATTTGATAGCCGCTGCGATGCACACCAGACCTAAAGCCAACAAAATAAAACCTGAATAATGGGAAAATACTTTGCTTAGCCACAATAAATATGTTCCAGTAAAAAGCGATAATATTGCCATTAACATAATGCCTTTACGCATATTTTGGGCTGAAATTGCGCCAGACTGCACCGCTCTGCTCGGTCCTACACGATGCTTGGAATCTGCTCCATTTTGTGTATCTCCATAATCGTTGGCAAAATTGGATAAAACCTGTAAAAATAAGGCTGTTAAAACACAGAATATAAAAATATGAATTGAAAAGACATTTTCTAAATTTGCCAAACTCGCACCCACCAAACAGCCAGAAAGAGCCAAAGGCAGGGTGCGAAGTCGTGCAGCTTCGAGCCAATGTTTGATCATGAGAGATTAGTTAATTAAATTTAAGAACCTTCTCCACCGTATTTTATCTAATAGTCCGCCTTTAGGGTCTAATGAAAGCCAGATAATCAATGCTTTACCTACGATATGGTCTTCAGGTACAAAACCCCAATACCTAGAATCGAGCGAATTATGCCTATTATCGCCCATCATAAAAAAGTAATCTTGCTTAAATGTATATTCGGTAAGTGGTTTGTCTTCCACAAAAAGAACGCCATCTTTTACTTCTACTTTGTTCCAACCTTCGTATTTTGTGATGGTACTTTCGTATTTGATAAGGTTATTTTGCGTGAGTTTTATGGTCATTCCCTCTTTAGGAATCACTAAAGGCCCGAAGTTGTCGTCTGTCCAAGGAAAGAAAGTGGAATAAGGAAATATTCTAGGATCGGTTTCACCCGGTTGATGAGAAGATAAGATTACATTGGATGCAAAACCTGCTTTTTCTATTTCTTTGGCTGTTTTTGGAGAAGTCCAAACCACATAACCACCTTCCATAGGTTGATATTCAGAAATATCATACTTTTTAAATGTTTTTTCATTGATAAAGGCATCGGTTACGATAATGTAACGAAATTGCATTTCAACAGGATTTTCTATCGCTTTCCCATTTATAAATACTTGAGTATCTTTTATTTGCAAAGTATCTCCAGCGATTGCGATACATCTTTTGATATAATTTGTTTTTAAATCTACAGGATAACCTTCTTCTGCTGGCCAATTGAATACAACAACATCATTATTTTTCACATTTTGTAATCCTGGCAAACGAAATTGTGGCAATTGAATCCATGTAAGGTAGGAGGGAATATTCGTCCCCCATATTTTTTGATGGGTAAGTGGCAATTGTAAAATAGTTTTTGGTGTTCTAGGGCCATAGTTTACCTTACTTACAAAAAGGAAATCACCCGATAAAAGTGATTTTTCCATAGAAGAAGTAGGAATGGTATAAGCCTCTAAAAGTGCCCAGCGAATAAGTGTAGCAGCCACGACCGCAAAAAGTATGGCT
>JAAFJZ010000539.1 GCA_013298205.1 Cytophagales bacterium | reverse complement strand
CTAATTTTGAAATTTCACTAACCAGTACCACAGGTTTTGTAAATGCTGTAAATATTCCTAATTCAGGCTCTTTGGTGAATGCAAATGTATTTGTACGTTATGTTGGATCTATTCCTTTTGAAACCAGTTTGATTACGATTACAGGAAACCTGATGGCTTTTGCTTCAGTTACAGTTACAGGTTCAAAAACTACAACTGTTCCAGGAGTAGCTACATACACCTTGCAAATGCTACATGGCTCAGATTTTGAAGCAGGTTTGGCAGCTATGGACAATGCGCCACGTTTTGCTGCGATTTGGAGTAAATTTAATGCTGATTATCCAAATACATTAAGAGTTTCTGGTGGAGATAATTTCTTGCCAAGTCCGTTTTTTAATGCTGCTGCTGATGGTACATTAAGAAATACCTTTGCTAATATCAACAATGGATTTTTAGGAGGTACAAACGGTGCCAATTATAGAGAAGGTATTGGTCGTGGAGATATTAATATTATGAATTTACTTGATTTGCACGCTTCTGCGATTGGTAACCATGAGTTTGATGCAGGTACAGGAACGTTTTTAGAAATGATTGGAATTGGGTATAATGATGCTACAAATCCTACTCAAGTGCGCTGGGCTGGTACTCGTTTCCCTTATTTATCATGTAATTTAGATTTTTCGGGAGATGCCAATTTAGCTCCGCTTTATACTTCTGAAATTCGTCCATCTGATTCTTATAAAGTTGGACCAACGCAAGCAATTATCACAAGTTTATCATTAAATCAACGTAGAAAAATAGCTCCTGCCACAGTGGTTACTATCGGTGGTGAAGTAATAGGAATCGTAGGTGCAACAACACAAATTGTTTCCAAAATTTCTTCAACAGGTGGCGTAATTGTAAGAGGAACTACAAACGATGATATGCCATTATTGGCTTCTCAAATTCAACCAGTGGTGGACGAATTAAGAGCCAGAGGAATTAATAAAATCGTATTGCTTTCGCATTTACAACAAATCGCAAACGAAAAAGCACTTGCTCCTTTGTTATCAGGTGTAGATATAATAGTAGCAGCGGGTTCGCATACCTTGATGTCTGATGTGGATGATAATCTCGAAGGCGATACCCAAGCGGATGTTTATCCTTTTGTTTCAAATAATAACGATGGAACTAAAACAATGTTAGTTTCTACATCAAGTGAATATTCTTATGTAGGTCGTTTGGTTATTGATTTTGATGCCAACGGAAACGTAATTCCAAGTTCATATAATTCAGTAATTTCGGGTGCTTGGAAAACAACTGATGGAGGCATGAACAGAGCAGGCGTAAATACAATCACCGCATTTACAGGTACAACACCTGGCATTTTGGCTAAAGGAATTGTTGAAGGGATAAATGTAAGTGCGTTACAACTTAATGCGATTACTTTGTCAGGCGTAACGGCAACTTTGACTGGTATTCGTGGCATTGTCAATGCTCAAGACGGCAATATATTTGGTAAAACGCAAGTATTTATAGAAGGTCGTAGAGAAGGAGTACGTCAGCAAGAAACCAATTTAGGAAATATATCTGCCGATGCCAATTTATGGTACGCTCGTTCTTTGGGATTTGATGTTCAATTATCAATTAAAAATGGTGGCGGTATTCGTGCATCTTTGGGTATAATAAGTGCCGTAGGTTCTAATTTTGTAAATCTTCCACCACTTGCTAATCCGAGTGCGGGCAAATTAAATGGAGAAATTTCTCAATTGGATATTTCAAATTCATTGCGATTCAATAATGGATTGTCTGTGATTACCATTACTGGTTCACAAATTCTACAAACACTAAATCATGCAGTAGCTGCCACAACCCCAACAGCTACACCTGGTCAGTTTGCACAAATAAGCGGTATGCGTTACAGTTATGATTTGACTTTGCCAGTAGGGTCAAGAATAAAATCGGCTGCAATTGTTAATGAATTTGGTGAAGTATCAGATGTACTTGCTGTAAATGGAAGCATATTAGGTAATGCAATGCGAACGTATGGCATGGTTACCCTTAACTTTATGGCAAATAGTACAGGAGGTTCTAATATGATAGGTGGTGATAATTATCCTTTCCCAGCATTT
>JAAFJZ010000053.1 GCA_013298205.1 Cytophagales bacterium | reverse complement strand
TTTTCTATCTAGCCCAAACGTATTTCTATAATAGCCTCCTTTTTCTTTCAAACAAGTAGGCTTACCATCGGTAATCATAAAAATTTGTTTATTGGCATTTTTTCTTCTGCGTAGCAAATCCATTGCCAGTTCGAGCCCAGCTACTGTATTGGTGTGGTAGGGGCCGACCTGCAAATAAGGCAAATCTTTAATTTCTATCTGCCAAGCGTCATCACCAAAAACGATAATATCTAGCGTGTCTTTTGCATATTTAGTTCTGATGAGCTCTGCTAGAGCCATAGCTACATTTTTGGCTGGCGTTATTCTATCTTCACCATACAAAATCATAGAATGAGAAATATCTATCATCAAAACGGTGGAAGTTTGGGTTTTATGTTCTTTTTCTCGAACTTCCAAATCATTCTCAGTCATAAAAAATTGCTCAATCCCATTATTGATTTGTGCATTTTTCATGGATTCGAGCATTGAAACTTGCTCTAGGGAGTCTCCAAATTGAAAAGGGCGGGCATCACTGCTCAAATCGTCTCCTACACCTGTATGTTTGGTAGCGTGATTGCCTGAATTGCCTTTTTTGAGCTTGCCAAATATTCGTTCAAGCGCAGATTGACGTATGGCTTGTTCTGTTTTGGAGGTAATAGCGAATTGTCCACTTCCGGGTTGCTCGTCTTTTATGTAGCCACGGTCTTTGAGCTCTTGAATAAAATCACCTATTCCATAATCAGGGCTGGTAAGTTTATATTCTTTGTCTAGCTCAGTGAGCCAACTTATGGCTTCATTAAAGTCTCCACTTGTGTGCGTGAGCAACTGCTTGAAGATGTCAAACAGCTTATCAAAAGGAGATTGATGCTTGTTTGTGAAATGGGAAAATCGAAAACCTATCATAATACACTACAACCCAAATAACAGGAAAAAAGTTAAGTAAAATTAAATTAAATGCAAAAAAGTCTAAAAAGCTTGTATTATTCGTTTTGTTAGCCCTACATTTGCACCGCTTTAGGGGTGTCTTACCAAAATATTTTTGGGTAAGACTGAGATATACCCTTGGAACCTGATCAGGATAATGCCTGCGAAAGGGAAAAGACACTTATAATTATTTTCTTAGTGCACTGAGAAAGTTTTGGCTGTCTGCCAAGTTTTGTATCTACTCTATTGGTTATTTATTCATTTTAAAAAACTAATAGTTATGTTTCATTCATTATTTACTATCATTTTATTACAATTTTTCAGTTTTTCCGCATTGCTTAAAGATAGCTCTGATAGCACAGCCATTTCAAATGCAAATATTAGCATTCCCCCCCCAGGGAGAAATACTGTTTCAGATGCTTCTGGTGGGTTTCGATATGAAAACTTACCGTCAGGAAACTATCAAATTAATATCAATTTAATCGGATATGATCCTTTGCAATTTCAATTGGATTTACAAAAAGATGCTACTCTTACCCTTTATTTAAAAAGAAATAAAGAGACGCTTTCACAAGAAGTAATTGTATATGGAACGAGAGCCAATTCTTTGAGCCCTATACCGCAATACAACCTAAATGAGAAGCAAATTTCGGAAAAGTATTACGGACATGATGTGCCTACGCTGCTACAAGCTGCGCCTTCGGTGAATAGCTATTCAGAGTCAGGCTCAGGAATGGGGTATTCCTATTTGAGAATAAGAGGTATGGACCAAACCCGTATCAATATGTCTTATAATGGCATTCCGCTTAATGACCCACAAAATCAAGGCGTATTTTTTAATAATTTTTCAGATTTGATTTCTGGCGCGAAAGACATTCAAGTGCAAAGAGGAGCGGGCACTTCTATACAAGGTGTCGCTTCTTATGCAGGCTCTATCAATATGACAGCAAAAGACCTTGCCGAAAAGCCTGAATTTCAACTTCGTGTAGGTTATGGTTCTTATAATTCGCAACGGCTCACTACTGAATACCAAACAGGACTTTTGAAAAATAAATTTGCTTTTTATGGGCGACTATCACACATTTATTCTGATGGCTACCGCAAAAACTCATCTAACCAAACCCGAAGTTATGCTTTTAGTGCAGCCTATTTTGGCAGAAAAAGCATTTTGAGATTTAACGCTTTTGGCGGGATGGCAGAATCACAATTGGCTTACGTTGCGGCTTCTCAAAAACAAATTGATAGTTTAGGAAGAAATTATAATCCGCTTGGCAAAGCAGATAAAGATGCTTTTAACCAACACTTTATGCAATTACAGTATTCTTATTTTGCCAATCCTAAAATAAATTTTGGAGGGTTTCTTTATTATGTGAACGGCAATGCGCCTTATTTTGATATTCCTAGTTATGGGTTTTATAATGGACTTAATATGCCGAATGCTGCAATAGGGAATCAAACGTTTACAGGTTCAAATCTTCTTTTAAGGTATAGACTCAATCAAAACCTTGTGGGCGGAATGGCCTTCTTTAACTTTAAAGATAATTTTTTAGAAATTAATTCAGGTATTCATGCCCATGTGTTTATGTCCAAACATTCTATGGTAATACCGTGGCTTCAAATTTCACCTCAAGAGGTAGGCTTGAATCATTTGGTGTATTCTAATATTGGCATTAAAGAAGATTACAGCGGATTTATGAAAGCAAAGATTGCCATTACACCAAAGTTTTTTGCTTTTGCAGATGTGCAAGTTCGTGTAGCCAAATGGTCATATTTGGACAATGATCAGCCTATATTACGCGACACAAACCAAGTAGATAGAATGATGTGGGCATTTATCAATCCCAAAATAGGGGTGAGGTATGAAGCCAGTGAGAATGTAAGTCTTTATGCATCTTTTGCGCAAACTTCCCGAGAGCCTACAAGAGATAATATTTTTGGGGGAAATTACTTAGAGCAACCCTTAATGAAAATTACACAGAATATTTTGAAGCCAGAAAGCGTAAATGATCTTGAAGTAGGGGCCGATTTTAGAACTTCTCAGTTGAAGGCTAATTTGAATGCATATTATATGCAATTTTGCAATGAAATTACCCCAACAGGTGAGTATAATGCTTTTGGTTATGCGTTAAGGCAAAATGTAGCCAGTAGTTTTCGAGCAGGGATAGAAGCATATGCGGAATATCAATTTTTGAAAAAATGGTCTTTAAGCCATAGTTCAGCATTTTCAGATAATAGAATCAAACAAGTAAGTCAATACCTAGAGGTGAAAGACGATACAGGTGCAAGCCTGACTTATGAAAATTATGAGTTTAAAAACATTAGCCCGGTATTAAGTCCTCAAATTATTCTGAACCAAGGTGTAGCATTTCAGCCTTGGCAATGGATAAAGCTAGGTTTGAATGGGCGCTATGTTTCAAAGCAATTCCTAGATTTGAGCAATCAAAATTCAAATTCATTGCCAGAATACTTTGTTTTAGATGCACAAATTCAATTGAAATTAGATAAACTTCTTCAATCAAAAACAGAACAAACTATTTTATTTCAACTTAATAATATTTCCAATACCTATTATTCACCATCAGGTTCTACGCTATCTTCAAATATGTTTTTGCTTAGGCAAGCAGGTCAAAATGATTCTTTGCGAGGTTCAGGATGGTCTGGTTATTATGTAGCTGCACCGATTAATTTTTTCTTGACTTATCAAGCAAATTTTTAAAAAAATCTAAGCGCAATGAAAATAATTAGTAAAATTCATTGCGTATGGATTACTTAAAAAATGATTAGCTTAATTTTTTTTAAGCTTTAACAGGTTTAGAATCTTTGGCTACTTTAACAGCTTTGATTTTTTTTGATATTTTAGGCTGTTCAGCTTTTTCTTTCGCTTTATTGGCTTTTTTGATATTTTTTGCTACCTTTTTAGCTAGTTTCTCAGCAACAGATTTAGTAGATTTTTTTAATTTTTCTCCCATTCCTGTATAAATAGATTCTAAAGCCTCACTTATTTTAAGTGATAAGCTATCTTTTAATTCTGTTTTTGTGTTATTTTTAGACATAATACTATGTTAATAAATTGTTAATATTTGCAAAAGTACCCTTAGTAAGAAATGCTTCCAAATAAAACGTGTTAAGTTTTAATATTTTTTTATGAAAATTTTAATATGGAATTTTTTTTTCTCAATATTGAATACTTTTTTCCTTTATTGCATCAAAATTTAAAAAGTATGTCATTCATAAAATATTTCTTTTTTTTACTTTTAATTGCAAAATTTGCAATGGGTCAAAATGTTGTATTTACAAAAGATTCAAAGAAATATGACATTATTTTTAATTCTATTGAAGCAGATGGTATTTATGCAGTTTTTGCTGATGATGTTCAAAAGCTAAATAGAAGGTTTGAACTTTCAATGATTGATTCTTTTTACTGCAATAATTCTGCTATGGTAGAGGCTGGCTTCAAATCAAATTCTAATTACAGGTCTTTATTTAAAATACCTAATCCAACTATTCCCAATTACTCCAACTATAGTTCCGTTCCATTTCCATCAAATAACGCTCAGCCAGTACCCAATATCAACACTAATTTACCTAGCAATTACAATTTGGCTCAAAATAATATCAACAACAATTTAAAAGCTTTTCAAAACATAGAAGGAGCTAGACTTTTATCAAAAGGTGGCGAACAAATTGCGATTGGTACGATTATTCCTATTATTGGAACCTTATTAGGGTTTGCTGGTATTCTCGCAAATGGTAATAGTTCCTCTACATCAGCATCAGGAGTCGCATTAGGAATATTGGCATTTGGTGGTGCACAAATAATTGGCACTGGATTTATTATTTCAGGAGGATATAATATTCAAAAAGCGGGCTTAATGTTTACACAAGCACAAAGTGCAAAATAGTATCTTAATTTTTTAGAAATAAAAATTAAATGACATTTTACCTACAATATTATCTTTTTGATTTGGAAAAGCATATTCACCATATCTATAAAATATCCCTCCACCTAGTCCTAAATATAGGCCAGATAGATTAATTCTTAATACATCATTAATAAAAAGTCCTGTTTCTAAATAAATTTTTTCAAAACTTTTTGTGCTAATTTCTTTATGTGAATCCGGATTAGATAATGAGCCAAACCCTAGATTATGAAGCCATTCGATTTGGGGAGCGATTTTATTTTTCCAAATCTTAATTCTACCAAAGTAATGTGAAAAATGTAAACTTAAAAACTTATCTGAAACAAATTCATTATATCGCATCGTTTCAAAGCTATTATGAATTAATGGAGAAAAATTTCTAAAACTTGCTTTAGCAACATAAAGCAGAGAATATGGAATATCTCCCAAAATATAACCTGCATTTAATTGCCAATAAGTTTTGCCAAGACCAATGATATTAAAGCTGTGCTCTATTCTTAAATCTATTTTTTGGTAATCAAATTCCCCAAGTAAAAATGATTTAAATCCTTGCGTGTATTGAAAATAGAAACAAGGATAAAGAGAACCTAAAGAAAAAACTTGGTTTTGCATTTGAATAAGTTGTTCGCCAAAAGCATATTTTACACCTATTTTGAATTCATTAAATGTATACTTTGAGTTTAATTCTGAGTTATTAAATACATATTTAAAAGTAGGTGTTTTATCGAAGTAATGTAAAGATGAGTTTAAATGAAAGTACTTTGAAATTCTAGATTGAAAGCCAAAGCTCATTTTTTGAGCGTAATCGAAATATGAAACCATATACTTTCTAAGTGGCTCACTACTAAATTGATACAAGTTACTTAAAGAAGGCATTGCTCCAGATTCTTCCAAATCATATTTGTAGTTTAATTCTAGCTTAGTTTGGTTAATTGTATTAAAAGTATGTTCAATTAAACCACCATATTTATATTGTTTGTCATCAATTCCATATCCTGCAAAAGCTCCAAATTTCCATTTTGCTGAAAATCTGTCATTTGTATTTACTCCAAAGCCAACTCTAGTATTTTCATATATATTAAAAGTAAGAATTCTATTCGTTTCTATATTGAAAATATTAATAGGTATTTGCCCTTGATAAAGTCTTTCACCTAGCCTAAAAAATTTTTCTAATGAACGAATTTTACCTAGCTTATCATAAAATTTTAGCGTGTTTTGATCAATAGAATCAAAATCAATTTTCCTTCTGGATTTCCAAAATGTGGAATCTTTATTTTGAAAATTTGTATCGTATTTTGTGATAAACTCAGAAAAATCTTTCTTTTTAAATTTGTTTTCTGTTTTTGTTTCTGAATAAAAAGTTTCCCCTAGCGCGCTAAAAGTGATTCTTGAATTTTTACTACTTTCAAATTTAAGTTTAGTAGCAGTTTGAGTTGGGAAATACTTGCCATCCAGCAACTTAGATTGTTGAACAATTTTCATATCAAAAACCAAATCTAAATCAGGTTGAATTTCAAATCCCTCTATTGCATAGTCCTTGGTATTTATATAAAGATATCCTTTAATTGCATCAAAAATCTTCCCTTTTTTGGGTATAAACTTAATTACATACAAGCTATCTTTTTTTCTATTTACAACATCAACAATTTCAAATTGATATCTTTTTAAAGTTCCTTTGTGCATAGGTCCAAGAAATGTATTAAAAGCAAACGAGACGTAATTATTGTAAATGCTATAAACTTGCATCTGGCTGTTTAATGCAAAATATGAAGGGTCTTTAACACCTGAAATTTGATTCCCCTCTATTTTCTCATTTTGAGAAAAATAATTATGGTAATTTTTCTTAGTTGCCGATTCCATTAAAAGTAAATGATGTTTACCTTCAAAAGATTTCATTCTTTTGAAAAAATATTTTAAAATTGAACGAAGTAAAAGTTCAGTTTCTTCATCAGCTTTATAATCTATCAAAAGTTTGCTGTAAGTTTTATAAGAATAGTCTCCTTTAAAATCTGGATTGTTTTTGTCTTTATTCGTTAAAGTTTTGAGGATTAGTTCCTTTTCCAAAAGTCCAGTTTTTTCTATATAACTAAAAGGCATTGCATAATTCAACTTAATTGATGAAAATAAAATAGAATCTGAGAAAATTTGATTTGATTTTAATATTTCTATATTTCTATATTGGTTTTTTGAAAAAACTATTTTAATCCAATTAATAGAATCCGGTATGACAAAAACTCCTTGTATGTCGCTTAAAGTTTGAATGCTATCATTTATGGTGATGTGCACAAAAGGTAAAGGCTGACCAGAATATGTTTCCTTAGTATTACCAATTATTTGAGCTTGAATCTGAAGAGAAAAAACACAAAAAAAAATAATTTTGAACAAAAAAATAAATGAGTTTATTTTCATTAAAATAGTTTCTTATTTCCAATATTAATGTGTCATATTATATAAATGAAATATTTTCATAGAATTTCTTACAATTATAATCTTTATTATTTTGAAAAATATAGTTTGGATTGAATAAGTTAAAATTTTAGAAAAATATTATATTAAGTATTTTAATATTTTCAATTACTTTTTTAAATTTAAAAGTATAGAATGTTGAATTCGATATATCTTATATAAAATTCGTTCGTATAATTGCAAAAAATATATATTATGGAAACTTCTACGTTTTGTCAAATCTCTAAATCTTATAGCTATTTTATCAAAAACTTATTCATATGGGTTTTAGGGCTATTCGTGATGCTATTTTCAAATCACACACATGCAGAAGGAACGAAAGAGTTGCGCCCAACTCCAGGAAATAGTGCTCAGTTTCAGTTTCAAAGAGGAACTGGTCAATTTTCTGGCCATTACCGTGCACCAGATAGTTTATGGAGGTTAAACATAAAGATTTGTAATCCGGGTGAAAAGGTTTTTATTGGTTTGAAAACTTATGAAGGTGATCAGTTTTTTAGGGTTAGAACTCCAAGTGGGGGTTATGTTACTTTGTTAGGTGGAATTTCAACTGTTTCGGGTGCAGTAAATCCTACTTATGTAGTACCCAGTTCAAATGGATTTGGGTATATAGATTCTTATTCTGAAGCAGTTACAGGCCCTAATGATGTAGCTACCGCATTAGCCAACGGTTACAATGAATCTGATGGTTATGACCCTGCTTTTTTTACAGCCCCAGTTGCAGGCACGTATTATATAGAATTTAATTCTGGTGACCATACAAACGCTTTTGCCAAAACAAATGATGATGGATTAATTGATATGATGGATATCACAGTAATTAACCCATTAACTAATATAATTCAGAAAGGTCGTTTTTGGTCAGCTGCTTGGGGTGTAAATATGCAAGGATGGGATTTAAATAATAGCTCCTATAATGTTGAATCTAAAATGTTTGTCTATTCAGACGATCAGATCGTTACTAAACTTAATTTTAATAACATTCAACCTTGGATGTTTCTTGTTTCCGCCAACGCAAAAGGATGTAGAAATACAGGGAATCCTTTTTTAGACAGAAGATCTCGTAGTGGATCAGCTACTTTTCCTCAATATAAAATATTTTTAAATGATCCAGATGTGAATTGTTTTCCTACGGGTAGCTTTGGAAACTTAACAGGTGCACCTTACATTTCAGGTTGTGATTTGACAAATCAATGTATAAACATACCAGTAAATAAATCTGGAGAGGCTAATATTATTTTAGATTTGAATCGTGTAAATGGAGATCCTTCTACTTATGGTTTCAATACTGGTACTATCGATCGATCTATTTCTTTTAAATTAATCGGGGGAGTTAATAATTGTATTCCTTGGAATGGAAGGGATGGTCAAGGTAACTTTGTTCCGCCCGGAGTTGAAATTTTTACACAAATTGATTATATGAACGGTATTACCCACATGCCCTTATTTGATGTGGAGTACAACACAAAAGGCTATGCAGTAACTTTGCAAAGACCCACTTCAGCACAAGTTCCTTTTCAATTTTGGGATGATACCCAAATTCCAATGATAAATAATGTAGCCAATAGAAATAATACTCCTGGAGCAACTATATTACCTACACCTTGTGGAGGAGATGGCGTTGTAGCTACATATGCAGCTGTAGGTGCAGGAAATATACTTACCACAACAGCTCCAAGTGGGCTAGTTCCACTAGCTTCAGTAACGGGTTGTGTGAATGGTCTAAATGTGTTTAACTTACAAGGTTGCGTGAATGCGGCAGGTTGTCATTTATGGAACTGGGTGGCTAATGATAATGATGCGGTTAATTATGGAAACTGGAATACGATTAATACTTGGTGGTATGCTAACATTATCACTACTACAGCAGGATATACACCTAAAACCATATACACCAATGCAGATTTGAATATTCAGCCTCTAAACGGACCTAAAATTTCACGTAAAACTGCATTTAGATGTATGAATAATGCTAATTATCAATTAAATGGAATAACTACAAGTTTGGGTATAGGGGTAATTGGTTTAACTGGAAGATTCACTTCTACTGGAAACGGTACATTTCTTTTAGCCTCTTCCACCTCATCTATGAATATGCAAGATATTTATGTACCTTCTGCTACAGATAGAGCCCGAGGTAGAGCAGTTATTTTTTTAAGAGCTTCTCATAATGACCCTTCTTTAAATGGCTGCGTACCTCCTTCAGATACGCTTACGATTATTTACACACCTGCACCAACAGTAAATGCAGGTGCGCCTAGAACCGTATGTGGTAACAACATAAATGTAACTTTAAATGGTAGTATTACTGTAGCAACAGGAGCTGGCTGGACAGGTGGTTTGGGTACTTTTAGTCCAGATAGGAATACTTTAAATGCAGTTTATATCCCTCATTCTAGTGAAGTTCCTGCAGTAAATGATGCCAACATAATTGTTACTCTTACATTAACTTCGTTTGGAAATGGCTTATGTAATTCCGTAACTACAACTACTAGCTTAACTTTTTCAAGTCCTCCTAGAGTTAACCCAGGAACAAGTGTGCCTATTTGCAAAAATAGTCCAATTGCATATTTGAATGGAAATTTCGACCCAAGCAGGTCCAGTAATGTAATATGGTCAACTCAGGGTGATGGTAAATTTTGGGTTACTTCTACTTCTGGCGTTGGAACATTGGCTACAAGTACATTAACCTCTCCTGTTTACACTGCAAGTAATAATGATATGGCAAATGGAAGTGTTACACTTAACATAAACACACAAGGTAATGGAAATTGTAATGCTGTAGGTGGTAGTATTACAATCACATTTATTGATGCACCGACTATTAACCCCATGTCAAATATTTCTGTTTGTAGAAACAATGCTTCAAATATACCTTTAAATGCAAATATTAACTGGAATAATACTTCAATAACTGGTTCTAGTATTTTATGGTCAAATGTAGCATCAGGTTCGTTTTCTAACAATTCAATCTCAAATCCAGTATATAATTTAAGTACTGCCAATTTTGCAGCAGGTTTTGCAGTTGTAAGTGTAACAGGTACAAAAGGCGTAAACTGTAGACCAGTAATTTCTAGCTTAACTATCACAATCACATCTCCTCCAGTAATCACTCCTGGCCCTAATCTTATTGTATGTGCAAACAATCCACAAGTTACACTCTCAGGAACATCATTAACAGTAGGTTCTGGAGGCGCAGGCACAGGTGTAACATGGTCTAGTGTAAGCACATCTCCAGGTACTTTTGCTCCAAATGCTAATACACTTTTATCTAGTTATTTGCCAAGCGCTTCAGAAATATCTGCTGGCTTTGCTACTTTAAATATCCAAAGTACTGGTAACTTAAATTGTCTTGCAATAAGCACAACAAGGGGTATAACCATTACTCAAGCACCATTTGCATTTACAGGTTCAAATAAAACAGTTTGTAAAAATACTTTGTCAGTAAGTTTAGCTGGTGCAAGCGTTACTGGAGCAGTTAGAGGAATTTGGTCTTCATTAGGAAGTGGAACTTTTGG
>JAAFJZ010000538.1 GCA_013298205.1 Cytophagales bacterium | reverse complement strand
GAAAATCTTGTAAAGAAAGTCTTTTACCTGCAGTGCTAAATGCTTGACAAGGCGGACCGCCAACTACCGCAAAAATACCTTTTTTTGATACCTTTGCGGCAGTCAATATTTCCTCTGTTGTAATTTTGTTAATATCATTTTCAATAATAGGAATTTGAGAATTTGCTCGAATAGTTTGACAAGCTAACTTGTCCATTTCTACACAAACAGTAACATTTAGACCTGCTTTTTCAAGTCCTAAGTCCAGACCCATTGCACCTGAAAATATTGACACAACATTATAATTACTAAGCATTTGAAGTTTTAATTTTACTGACATTATTAACATTTCTAAGTTTTCTTATACTTAAAAGCTCATATAATTCCGTATCTCTTGACCCAAGAGGATTTAGACTATCCCAAACATCATTTATTTTCCATTTCGGTTCTCCCCATTGAACGTCTATCAATTCTTTTGCTTTTTCAAAATATATTGCATTAGATTGAGCAACAAATGTAATAAATGCTTCTTCTTTAGTTTCAGCCTCTACCACATAGCTTGATAAGTATTTGGTACCATAGCCAAATACGTTATAAGAGAATTTAAATTGATTTTTCATATTTTATTTAAAATTTATTTTTACCATAAAGACGTTAAAAATTCATTATAAGATTTATATTTTGAACGAAATTTAGCTAAAATTGGGCTTATTCTGTTTTCAATTTTATCAATAATTGTTTGATTTGCTAAAATTTGTTTTGATGTACTTAACAACATTTCAACCAATTTCTGATGATAATTTTCATCATTAGTTATGAAAATCCAAAGTTCCTTGCCTATCAAAGTACGTTTTTCCCAATCGGGCAAATATTGTTTCATTAAACCGTGCGTAACTGTTTTGTCGTCTCTTTTTCCATAAGTTTCACCTATGAAAGCCTTAAAACCTTGGTTTTCAATTAACTCTATTTCGTGTTTATAATGGTGCATTTGTGCTTTATTCACATCATTTGTCCCACTTTTAATTTCCAAATATGCTTTTACTTCATTGATTTTATCCACTACAATATCCCATTTTGTATGTTCGCCAAGTTCGTCATCTTTGCCTTCGTGTACATATTCACTTGCATATAAAATCAAGTTTTGCACTAAGAATCCCACAGAAGTTACCACACTACGAGAAATTGCTTGATACACATAATAACGAATTAAATCCTTTTCATTATCCAAATTTAAAGCACCTGCCAAAATTGGATTTATGTTTAAAGTTTCTAATTCCAAACTTTCAATCATTTGCAACTGACGATTAACAAATTCAGTTATCAATATCTTGACAAAGTTTTCTTGTATACTTAATTTACTGTCAAGTAAACCACTTTGTTGAAAGTTTTGTATCTTTTCAAAATCAGTTTCAGTCAATTTTATAGCTTTCTCACCACCAACAAAAGTAATGTTTTCAAAATCAGTTTTTTTAGCACTCAAAAAACTATCAAGACTACCAAAATGATAGGCAATAATTTCCACTTTTTGCTTGAATGTTCTTGAAAATCCTTTCAAATGAATTGCAAAGCCCTTTTTAATAAGTTCTTGAATTGTTGCAGCCATATTTAAGTTAGAGTTATGGTGATAAAGTTTTTATTCATTCTTTGGGCAACTGTTAAAGTTGTTCCGCTACCACAAAAAGGATCGAGAACTATGTCATTTTTTTGGAAAAAAACTTGTTTTTTAAATTCGTCTGTATGATCGCCCAAAAAATATTCGACTAATTGCGGAATATATTTGCCTTTGTAGGGGTGCAAACGGTGTACGTGCTTAGTCGTTTCGGCTTCTTTCAAATTCTCGAAACTCAAAGCCCAATTCAAATCACTGCCTAATTTTTCTTTCCAATTCGCCTCTCGATTGCCGTAATAATTTTCGTAATACTCAATCAAATCCTGCTTTTCGATCAATACTGTTCCGTTATTTCCTTTTTTTTCAATTCGTCCGTAATTTATCAAATAGGAAATATTAGAAGTCGTTACGTTTTTATTGATATGTAGACTTGCAAATTCGGCGGCTTCTTTGAGTGTGAGTATTTCTGTTTTTACTTCTGTCATTTTTTATTTGCTATTTTT
>JAAFJZ010000537.1 GCA_013298205.1 Cytophagales bacterium | reverse complement strand
TTAGACAAAAAATTTGTATCGGGTACACATAACCAATGACAGGGCAAGAAGTAATAGAATTAATTGGCTTAGATAGAGCCAAAACCGTAAATTCTAAGGGTAAAAAACTCTTAGAAAGCGAGTCTATTGTGTTTGAACAAGTAAGTGAATTTGGAGTTGATTCTATTTATTTCAATACCGATGAAAACGGGAATAGTTTTCCTGCGGTGTTTTTGAAAAAAGTGAAAACTTTTGATGTAGAAACATTACAAGCAATAGCCGATACCCACAAAAAAATATGGAATTATAAGAAAGTATTGTTCCTATATGTTTATTCTGATACTGAAATTCGTATCTACAATTGTTCTGAGAAACCCTAAAAGACAGACAAATAACATATGGCATCATCATTAGACGCACCTAAAGTATTCATCTCATACAGTTGGAAACCTGCGACAAATAAACAGAAGACAATTAGTTTAGCTGAAAGGTTAGAAAACGAGGGTGTTCATGTAATTCTTGACGAATGGAATTTAGCTGAAGGACAAGACAAATATCAATTCATGGAACAAATGGTTAACAACCCAGATGTTAAAAGGGTTTTGATTATTTGCAATAAAGAATATACCGAAAAAGCTAACAAAAAATCAGGCGGAGTTGGTATTGAAAGTTTAATAATATCTGATGAAATATACAGCAAGGTTGAACAGACAAAATTTATACCTATCATTTTTGAGAGGGATAGTGAAGGTAAAGAATATGTTCCAACTTTTATTAAGACAAGAATTTATATTGACCTAAGCAACGAAGATGTCTTTGAAGAGGAGTATGAAAAACTCATGCGGAATCTTTTTGATAAACCAGCAAGTAAAAGGCCTCCAAGAGGAACACCACCGGCTTATATTTTGGAAGAAGATTCCACATTTCTAAGAACCTCCCACAAAGTCAAGACAATTCAAAATTCTTTAATCAATGAAAAAAAGAATTTTCAAGTATTTGTTGATGACTATTACTCAACATTCCTTGAAGCTTTAGCCGACTTTGAAATCAATAACGAAGATTTACAAACTACTCCTAACATTGACGATTTAGTTATTTCTAGAATTGAAGGACTTAAATTATTAAGAAATGATTTCGTAAGCTTTTTAGAAACAATATTTACATATTCCTCGCAGTTTGACTTAGACAAATTTATTTCATTCATAGAAAAAATCCTTGAAATGATTATGAAACAAGAATCATTTAAATACCCAAGAAGAACAATAGGACACTATATGAGTGACCAGTATAAGTTTTTCTACAATGAAATATTTCTATATCTGACAGCAGTAATGATTGATAAGGAAAAATTTAAAGAGTTAGGTGCAGTTTTAAATACAGGATTTGTAATCTTCAACGAAAGAGCATCAAAAACAGAGTCATATTCTTTTCTACTATTTAATCAACATGCTGAATCATTGGACAAACTAAGAAATGAGAGATTACAAATGCGAAGAGTTAGTATTACTGCCGACCTCATAAAGCAAAGAGCAGACTTACCAAAATACACCTTTGACAAATTAAGAGAGTGTGATGTTTTACTTTATTTTATTGGTATTATGGAAAATGAAACTGAAAATCAATGGTTATGGAAAAAATGGTTTCCTCAAACTACCGTATACCATCTATATAACTTGCCTTTACTTGAAAAGTTAATTTCAAAAAGACATTTTGAAAAATTAAAGCCACTTTTCAATGTTAATACAATTGAGGAATTAAAAGCAAAAGTTGATAAAGCAATTGAAATAAAAGCTGACAAGTTGCGACGGTTTAACCATGACTTCCCATATATTAATCAAGCATTTAATTTCGAGAAAATTGGGACATTTAACTAATATGGACACTGCGAAAGAAGGGCTAACCGCTAACAGGCGTTCAAACCCATTAAGTTAAGCATTTTTCTTGGCACAAAATTTGCCCATTAGCCTCGATTTTCTGAAAACCAGAGTTTTTTTGTAAAAATAGATTCAGCAATGCGCATAGCACTCCCCGACACTTTTTTCATTGACCAAAATTAAGGTTTTATCATTTCAAAGAACTAGGTAAAATACAATTTTAAAACCCACGTTTGTAGT
>JAAFJZ010000536.1 GCA_013298205.1 Cytophagales bacterium | reverse complement strand
CAATAGAAGAAGTATTGGTAAACCCAGAAACTACACCTTGGCATACCGAGGTAGCAACAAAACTTGCTCGAGGCACAGGATATACAGTAACTACTTGTGTGGAGCTAGCTGTAAGTCCCATAGGGCTGGTAGCCACCATGCTTACGGTATAAGAACCTGCATTGGTATATCTTTTCATTGGGCTGGTAAGCGTAGAGGTAGTACCATCACCAAAATCCCAGCTATAAGTTAAACCACCTACATCAATCGTTGAAGCATTTACAAAATTTACTGTAGAATATGAGCAATAATCTATAGCGGAATGGCTAAACGAAGCCACGGGCATTCCAGACAAAATCGTAAGTCTGCTTGTCGTATCTTTGCAACCTTTATTAGAACTTACTTCCAAAAATGGCTTATAAATGCCAGAGGTATTATATGTGTAAACAGGAGATTTATCGTTTGAAAAACCAATTCCATCTTTAAAATCCCAATCGTACGACAATGAATAGCCCATCGGAATGGTAGAAGCGTTATTGAAGGTAGTAGGCAAACCCGTAACAAAGCCCGAATTGCTAAACGAAGCTACCGGTGCAGGATGTACGCTTACACTTTTTGTAATGGAATCTAAACAATTGCCACTAGACCTTACTTTAAGTTGAATAGAATAATTTCCTTGGGCATTGTAAGCTTTGAGTTCCGTATTTAATGCACTAGCACCCGAAAGCATGGAATTAAATCCATCACCAAATGTCCAAGTACTTTGAGCAATTGCGCCTGTATTTACAGTAGATGAATTGGTAAAACTAATTACCTTTTTCACACATTCTTCTACGACACTACTAGAGAAGTTTGCTGTTGGTTTTGCATTAATCACCACATTTTTAGCCACAGAATCTTTACATCCAAAAGGAGAAGAAACAATTAGTTTGGCAGAAAATGTACCGTTAGAAGCATACGCTTTGGTGGTATTTTCAGAAGAGGAAGTTGTATTATCAACAAATTTCCACAAATGTGTAAGTGAAGCTCCGCCCGAAATAGTAGAAGTATTGTTGTAAAGAACAGGAAGCCTTACACAAACGGATACAGGTGTAGCAAAATTGGGAGTAGGCTTAGGGTAAACACTTACTTCGACTTGTTTGTACGATTTGCAACCCTTACTATTATATACATATACACCCAGCGTATCTCTAAAACCTGTAATGCTGGCTGTTTTGAGTTTTATGGTTTGTGTGTTTAAACCGTTAGACCAAGTATATTCTGTGCCTACACTACCTGCATCAAGTGTTACAGAATCTCCATCACAAAACCAAACAGGCTTATTGGGAAGAGCAATAGCAATATTTGCCTCGCATTTGCGGTCGCCTGTTGTAATTCTCATACCCGAATTGGCAATAGAAAAAGCATTTGCACTTAATTGATTGGTAGAAATATTAATGGTAGCATTGGTGTCTATCTGCCAGCTGCCATCAGGACTTTGGTCTATGCCTGTAACGGAAGTATAAAACAATTTAAAATTTAGTTCATTAGGTGGGCCAGGTAAATTTTGCCATTCTGAATCATAGTAATTGAACTTTAAATCTGTTGTGCCTGAATTATTCGGAAAAATGTCATACATTCTTTCTATTCCCCCACTAGCTACATTTTGTTGCACTTTATTTCTTCTATAGATTGTGGTTAAACCCAAATTATCTACAGAAGGCGTTAGATCTAAATTTAAAGAGCTAATATCACCAAAATTTGTAGGACTCAAAAGCCTGTTTCTTGCTATAATCCAACCTGAGTTACTGTATATGTAGCGTTGGTAATTTTCACCTATCAAACTGCCTGTATTGAGTAAATCTACATTGTAGGAAACCAAATCTGCCGTTCCGTTTACCAAAGAAAAATGATTATTGATGGTAATATTTCTTTGTAGAATTAATTTATTAGCTGGTTTATTGATTAAAAGATTGTAAAAATTGACTGTATCATTTCTGAAATATTGTGGAAAATCATAACGCAAGCTCACTGTACCACCAAAACTAAACAAAGGCTTGTTTAATATGCGATTAGAGATATTACCTGCTAAATATATGGTATCATTATTAAGTACATCTCCATCGGGTGTAGGGT
>JAAFJZ010000535.1 GCA_013298205.1 Cytophagales bacterium | reverse complement strand
GACATACTTGGGGGGACGAAAGTGACTGCTCTGGAACTGATTATTGCGGTGACACACCTCCTTGTAGTGGAGAATTTTACTCCAGATTTTCATCAGATTGCAATTCAAGCAAACAGTGTTCCAACCAGACACGGATGGTAGAAAATTATATGGACTATTCTGACGATGCTTGTTTTAATGTTTTTACCAAACAGCAAGTAGAAAGAATGAGGGCTGTGCTTTCTAAATCACCTAGAAGACTCGAGCTTTTGAACTCAACTGTAGCACCCAATAACCAAGGACGACCGATACCAAATTTTAGTGTAGATAAAAGAATTATTTGCCAAGGCAATACAATTAATTTCACAGATTTGTCCGTTTTTAATCCCCAAAATTGGCTTTGGAGTATTGATGATGCCAAGACCAATACAAATGTAAAAGTAACTTCTGTGCCTAGCCCAAACATTTTATTTACATCTACAGGTTTGTTTACCATTTCTCAGACTGTTTCAAACAATGTAGGAAGCACAACTGTAATTGATACCCAAGCTGTAGCCGTTTTGCCCAATTTAAGTTTAAGTTTACCATTTATTGAAAATTTTGAAAGTGCAAGTCCCTTACCCAATTGGATAGGATTTAACCCTGATTTTATAGCCTCATGGAAAAAAGTTGCAGTGGGCAAATCAAGCAATAGCTCTTATTTTTATGACAATTTTGGCTTAAAAAAATCTTTAGGCACAAAAGAAATGCTCATAAGTCCTAATATTAATTTTACTGGGATACTAGGCACAGACGCTTATCTAAGTGTAGATGTGGCATATAGCCAATATTCAAGAGCGTATAGCGATTCTTTAATTGTTTATTTTAGCACCAATTGTGGGCAAAACTTCCAGCCACTTTGGCAAAAAGGAGGAATAGATCTAGTTACTACTTTAAATGATACCAATAGTTTTGTACCGGCATCTGTATCTCAATGGAGAACAGAAAACATATACTTAGGTAAGCTAAACGGATTAAACAATGTACGCTTAGCCATAACAAATTACAGCGATTGGGGAAACAATATATACATAGACAACCTTAGAATTCGAGTACCCAGTTATGCCACATTACCTGTTACAAAGTTTAACTCAAGAAGAAGAAATATATGCGTTGGCGATCAAATTCAATTTAACGATTCTACCGCAAATTTCCCTGTAACTTGGAACTGGGGTTTTGAATCTGGTAATCCTGCAAGTTCTATACTTCAAAACCCGCTTGTAAAATATGAATCTTCAGGAAAGTTTAAAGTGAGCCTAAACACATCAAACAATACAGGTTCCACTCCTTTTTTGAATAAATTTAACTATGTTACAGTTAAAGACCTTCCTGTCGTAACGGCTACTAATTTGACCACGCTTACCGCTACATTGGCAGATGAATACCAATGGCTTTTAAATGGACAAGTGTTGGATGGAGAAAAAGGTCGAACATTACAAATAAACCAAAATGGTAGCTACTCGGTAGTCGTATTACTAGATTCCAGCGTTTGTACTTCTAAAGCTATATTCATGAGTAACCTAACTGATTTGAGTATAGTTGATTCAAAATTATCTACTTATGAAGTGTACCCCAATCCTTTTGAGAATGAAATTCAAGTAAAAATCACCCCGCAAGAAAGCATTGAAAACCTAAAAATTAGACTTTATGATATATATGGAAGAGAAAATGAAAATTTGAAACTAATCACTAAAACCGAGCAGTCTATTTTGTTTTCTACTTCAGAACTCCTAGCAGGTGTATATATTTTAAAAATAACCAACGAAACTAATAAAAGCATAACACATAAAGTAATAGTAAAAAGGTAAAATGTATTTAGAAAAAATTGTTGTTCTTTCCATTTTAATAATTTCAATATTTTATATTTACAAACGCTTTTTTGCTAAAAAAAACAAAACAAATCCAACAACCTGTAACACATGTAAACCCAGTTGATTATGCCATCATTTGATATATAATAAACGCATTATTTAATTGCGCATAAATTAATTACTTTTGCATAAAAAGATATGCAAAAGCTAGAGATTAAAAATAAGTCTGAAATACAAGATTTAATAAGAAACTATTTCAAAAATAATG
>JAAFJZ010000534.1 GCA_013298205.1 Cytophagales bacterium | reverse complement strand
TATAGGCAGTGAATAGTCGTAATTAATTTTGTAATGCACATTTGACTTATATTCTATTTGAGAATTAATAAACATTAGACCTTCTTCTATGTGCTGATAAGAAACTTTTGCATTCAAAAATGGAGTTTTGGATTTTATTAATTTTTGAGCAGGAAAATGTTTTACAAATGGCATACTTATAAAACTATCAATCAAAGATTGTGGAGAATTTGCAAAATAGGGCAGTTCAAAAAAGCCATTTTTATAGGTTACAAAATACTTTTTCAAATTAATTGTCCAACTAGAAAGTATTTTTTTGAGCTCAATTTTTGTTTTCACATTATTTGCTAAAAGGGTAGAAGTATTAATGATTTATTTTCGATATATAACTTTAGACTTGCAAAAGTAATTTTACTGAAATAGGAAAAGCTATTGTTAATAAAAAATGGACCCCTAGTAGACTTTCTATACAAGTAATAATTATTGTAAATACATTTTGCTGTTTGGTTGGTATATAAAATAATCACCTATCAGGTTTTTAAAAGAGATATTATTAGTAATGTTACAAAGAGTGTACCTAATGTTATTTGCTACATAATATTAGTCTTCATTTTCTTTATTTTTATAACAATAGCATAACTTTGATATAGCTTTAAAGTAATACCATGGGTCTAGTTTTGCAAGAATTATAAAACTAACAAACTCCTATTATGAAAAAAGTAATTACACTATTTTTGTATTTGTTTTTTGTTTGAAAGCGCAAGCTCAAACGACTATCTTTTCAGAAAACTTTGGAACACCTGGTGTTACCACGGCAGTTAATTCTTATACAGGTTACCAAAATAATGGTATTTTTTTTTGCAACAGCAAACACAGCATCGCCCACCAACCCAGACATTAGATCTACAACAGCTTCTTCTGGTTACTTAGGTGCAAGTGGAGGAGGGAATATATTTATAGGTACTGGTGGAACATCTGGTGTTATAAATGACCGCCAAGTGAGCATTGTAGGCATCAACACAGCTTCTACAAGTAATTTGAGATTAACTTTTGGAGTAACCTGGCAAACAGCCAATACAGGCACTGATTTGATACTTGAGCAAAGTAGCAATGGTGGAGCCAACTGGTCAGTATTAAATTTCACGGCACCTGTATTTAATTCTTGGATTTTGGCCACGGTTTCGGGTACGATATTCCAAACTTCAAATCTGGCTCTTCGCTTTACACGACCAGGCAATGTAAGGGGGTATCGTTTAGATGATATTAATTTAGTAGATTTTGCTAGCTCTGCTTCTAATTCTATTACTGGATTCACTTTAGCCAACACAAATGCCATTATTTCAGGTAATTTAATTACTGTAACGGTTCCAAGTCTTACCAATCTTTCAGCTTTATCGGCTACAGGTGTAATTTCTAATTTGGCAAGCGTAAATCCTGCTTTCAGTAGTTTTAGAGATTATTCATCTTCAGTGCTATTTACCGTAACAGCTCAAAATTTTAGTACGAATATTTATACTGTAACAGCTTTTGTAGCTCCTGTCAATGTAGCAGATAACTTTATTACTTCTTTTTCGGTACAAAATCAAGCATCTAGTACTATTACAGGAAACGATATTTTCGTATCATTTCCAAATGCAACTTTACTTAATTCTTTCACCTGCATTTAATGTAGCGCAAAACTTTAATAACCTTGTAGTTTATACGGTTACAGCACAAAATTTAACTACAAATGTTTATACAGTTACCTCTACAATTTTACCACCTGTTGTGGTTACGCTTACACCAATTTATACCATACAAGGTAGTGGCACAGCTACAAGTATTCTTTCAAGTGCAGTCATCACAACTACAGGCGTGGTTACGGCTAGTTTTCAAAGCACTACTTTATTAAGTGGATTTTATATACAAGACCAAGTAGGAGATGCTAATAACCAAACCTCTGATGGTATTTTTGTATATGTAGGCACGGCTCAGATGAACGTAAATGTAGGCGATAAAATCATGCTTTCTGCCAAAGTGGTTGAGTTTAATGGGCTTACCGAACTTACGAATTCAACATTAATCCAAACGATTTCTACTGGCAATATAATTGCTCCTACTGTGGCTACGTTACCTGGTT
>JAAFJZ010000533.1 GCA_013298205.1 Cytophagales bacterium | reverse complement strand
CCCTAATGACAGAAGATAATCAAGTCATAGAAGAAGCTTATAAACAGATGAAAAACAGGCATATAAATAGAAAAAAAGATATTGACCGGCACTATAAAGAGGAGAATTCTAAAGTCTTAAAGTAGAATTAGGTTTATTTGCTTATAATACTGCAGGATTCAGCATTAATAGGTTAAACTTTAAAGGCAATGGACCAACATCAAATACTAGTTCTGGAATACAATTTTATGCAGAGGCAGCTCAAGCATTTAGCGGGATTTACATCAAAAACTGTTCTGTTAGTGGTTTTAAAATGGGAGTAAATATTGGCGAATGGAGTTCAGCAGCTCCTTACCTTCGTTAAACAAATGTAAGTATTATGGGTGGAAGTTTTTATAATAACTTAGAAGCAGGAATCTTAACTTTTGGTAGAGCTAAAAACAGTCATTCTAACCTACTTATTAAAGATGTTAAAGCATACAGATATTATAGTAACCCAATTAAAACATCAAACTTAGGAAATGGAATTGTAATAGGGAATTTTTATCCAGGAACAATCGAATATTGTACAGCTTTTGATAATGGGGAGAATAATTTAGCAAAGAAGCTTCCGAAGTAGCCGAAAAAGTCGTTGAATTATTACAAGGTTGGAAAGATATTTTACAAACCATAACATCATACAATGGAAAAGAATTTGCTCATCATAAGCTAATTTCTGAAAAATTAAATATCAATTACTATTTTGCAAATCCTTATTGTAGCTAGGAACGTGGAGCTAATGAAAATTTAAACGGATTGGTAAGACAATATTTTCCAAAAAAGTTTAACTTTGACTTAATAACTCAGTAACAAGTAAATCAAGTAACTAATAAATTAAATAATAGACCCAGAAAAAGATTTGGATTTAAAAGTCCAAATGAAATATTTGAACAAAAATTAATAGTTTTGACTAACGTTGCGTTTATTACTTAAATCCACCATTTGATTCATATACCATCTTTTAAAAATATAGTTTTTTATAATAATTTTTAATATTGTGCTTAAAAAGAAGGCTAAAAAATTGAAAATAAAATAATTTTTTAAAAAAATACTTATTTTTTTTGGATATTTATAATTATTCCACTTATTTAGGGGTAAACTTAACTAAACAACATTAATATGAAAAAAGAATTATCTTTAATTTTATTAGGTATGCTATCTTTTTGCATACTTGTTCACGCACAAAAACAATGCGACAATTGCTCTAATGTACGATCAACTTACAAAGGAGTTCCAGCAAAAACAATAGATGGCGTTTGTGCAGAAGTAGCAACTGGTCCAAAAATATCTGAATGTAACTTAGACTCAGATGGCGATGGTATCTTAGATGATATGGATAAATGTCCTACGGTAAAAGGAACTTTAGCTTGTGCTGGGTGTCCTGATGCAGATAGTGACGGAATTGCAGATGCGGATGACAAATGTGTTTCTATTGCTGGTTTGAAACAATTTGAAGGTTGTCCTGATACTGATGGAGATGGAATTACTGACGCATCAGACAAATGTCCTTCTGTAGCTGGGATTACTCAATTCGAAGGTTGTCCCGATACTGATGGAGATGGCATAAAAGATGAAGACGATAAATGCCCTAGAGTAGCTGGTATCAAAGAATTTGAAGGTTGCCCAGATACAGATGGAGACGGAGTTACTGATGCTTCAGATAAATGCCCTAACGTATCTGGTCTTTCTAAATTTAGTGGTTGTCCAGATAAAGATAATGACGGGACTCCAGATAATATTGATAAATGCCCTGAAGTAGTAGGTGTAACTGAGTATAATGGTTGTCCTGCTCCAAGTGTAAAAACATTAAAAGTTATGGCTGAAGCACTTAAAGGAGTGCAATTCGAATCTGGTAAAGATGTTATATTAGCAAAATCTTTTCCTAAATTAGATAAAGTTGTTTCTGTATTAAAAGAAAACGATTCATATAATTTACATATAGATGGTCATACTGATAGTGCTGGTGATGCAGTAAAAAATAAAGAATTATCTAAAAAAAGAGCTATAGCTTGTCAATCTTATTTGGTAAAAAAAGGAATTGATGCTGAAAGATTAATGCCTGAAGGATATGGTTCAGAGGTT
>JAAFJZ010000531.1 GCA_013298205.1 Cytophagales bacterium | reverse complement strand
GATGAAGATTATTCTAATGATGCACTTGTAGATCAAGCAATTGTGATTTTTGATTCAGAAATTACTCCTCAATCTAAAATTATAGATAATAACTTAAATCAATTAATTGATAAAATAGAGTCAAACATTAATAAATTAGGAGAAAAAAAGGAAATTCTTATTCGCATTTAACACTTTTTTTGTTTATTTCCTTTATTTCAATCGTTGCAGTTTGTATGTTTTTTACTAGTTTCACAAAAAATAATATTACAAATCCAATTAAAGATCTTAAAGATATTATTAATAAGTTAAGTTTAGGTGAAGTTCAATCTGAAATCAGTTTAGACTTAAATAGAAAAGATGAAATTGGAGAAATATCGGAAGCTTTAAATAAGCTATCTCACGACATGCTTGCAAAATCTGAATTTGCTAAGCAAATTGGAGAAGGCGAATACAATGCAAAATTTGATCTTTTAAGCGAAAATGATTTGATGGGAAAGGCTTTAATTCAAATGCAAAATAGTTTGAAAGAAAATGCTGAAAAAGAGAATAAGAGGAATTGGTCTAATGTAGGCTATACAAAAATGGGCGAAATACTTCGCAAAACAGAGTTAAAACAAGAAGATTTACTTCAAGAAATAGCAAAATTTGTATCTCAATACACAAAATCAAGTCAATCTGCTATATTTTTAATTGATGAAGACGATGAATCACACTTAAAACTAATGGCTTGTTATGCTTTTAATAGAAAAAAATATATAGAAAATAAAATTGAGATCAATGAAGGTTTGGTGGGTCAATGTTTTTTAGAAAAAGACAAAATTTTATTAAAATGTGTCCCAACAGATTATTTAAAAATTACCTCTGGGCTTGGTGAAGCGTCTCCCTCAGCGGTACTTTTAATGCCAATTATGGTAAATGGCGTAATTTTTGGTGTAATTGAGATGGCAACTTTTGAAAATTACGAAACCTAAGTTATAGATTTTGTTTATGAGCTTTCGGAAATGATTGCAACTTCAATTTATTCAATTCGATCGAATTCCAAAACCAAAAAACTTTTAATAGATTCTCAAGCACAGCAAGAGAAATTACATATGCAAGAAGAGGAAATGCGTCAGAATTTGGAGGAACTAATTGCTATTCAAGAAGATATGAATAGAAAAACTCAGACTACAAATTAAAATAGTTTTTTTCAAATTTATTTTAGATAAAACATAATTTATTAAAATTGAACTACTAATTTTTTGTTATTTTAAAAAGATTAAAGATTGCTTTTTTACAAATTTTATAAACCTTTTTTGTGTAAATAGTAACCAAATTTAATTTTTATAGTGTGCAAAACATTCTAAAATAGCGTATTTAAAAAAAAGTTTTTTACCTTTGAACTTTTAAAAGGATTAAATAGAAAATTCATACATGAAAAATCATAAAAACCTGTTAATTTCTATATTCTTGTTCTTGCTATTTTCAAATGCAACTACAAGTTTCTCGCAAGATGTTCAGTTTTCGCAGTTTTATTCTGTGCCAATGTTTCAAAACCCTGCTTTTGCAGGTGCAGCTCACGGATATAGAGCCATTTTGCACTCTAGAATTCAGTGGCCAGGTTTAGCGTTTGCAAATGGCTCAACTTCTTACCTTTCAAATATGGTTTATGTAGATGCTTTTATTCCTAAATATAGAAGTGGATTTGGAGCTATGTTTGTAGATGATAGGCAAGGTCCAACTTTGTCGAATATAAACACCCAAATTGTTGGTTTGCAATATGCTTATGAGTTGCCGTTGAGTAGTAAGACGACTTTAAGAATGGGCTTAAACCCTAGTTGGCAGTTTTTAACACTTTCAGATAATCTTATCTTTCCTGCCCAATGGAATGCGGTTGCAGGAAGTTATGATAAAAGCCAAAGTTCAGGAGAAAAATTAATTATGAATCAAGTTAATTATTTTGATGTTTCAGCTGGAGCATTAATATATACAGGTAGATTATGGGCGGGAGCAAGTTTACAACACTTAAACATGCCTAATCAATCATTTTTCGCAAGAGAAAGTCGTTTACCAATTGTATTGTCAGTTCATGGTGGTTATAAATTTGCACTTGCAAAAGCAAAAATCATGAAATACTTGGAT
>JAAFJZ010000532.1 GCA_013298205.1 Cytophagales bacterium | reverse complement strand
ATGGAAAAATCAAAAAGAGTATTATTTAGACACATTAGGCAATTTTTATCCTGTTGCTTATCATTTGGAAAATCTAAATGATGAAATAAAGGCTTTGGATTTGTCAAAGCAAACTTTGACTACTTTTCCAAAAGAAATATTAGGACAATTTCAACTGGAAGTTTTGATTCTAAATGGAAGTAAAATTAAGATTTTACCTTCAGAAGTTAGCCAATTACAAAACCTAAAAGTTTTACAGCTACAAAACTGCCAATTATATTCTTTACCAAAAGAAATAAACTTACTCAAAGATTTAGAATGGCTGAATTTGAGGGGTAATAAATTGATTGATTTACCTGCTTTTATTGGCGAACTCCAAAACCTTAAAAGATCAGAATTGATAGGAAATTGGTTTATCACCTTACCCAAATCTTTGGAAGATTTTTTGAGTTATAAAACTGATTTGGGTCAAGATTATTGGGATCGTTCGTTTAATCCTGAAATACAAACAAACTTAAGTTTAGCACACCAAAATTTAGAAAATCTTTCTCATGATCTTCTTAGATTTGAAAACTTAGAAACCTTAAACCTTTCTGCGAATAGTTTAACCACTTTTCCTATCGAAATTACCCAACTTAAAAAATTAACTCATTTGGATTTGAATTACAACCAATTAACAAACATACCATCTGAAATTACTGAATTGAAAAATTTAGAAGTTTTGGACTTAAGCAATAACAATCTGACAAATTTGCCGCTTGAAATTGGAAAATTGGAAAACTTGCAAAAATTATTTTTGGCGGCTAATAAACTGACTATTTTACCAGCTCAAATAGCCGAACTCCCAAAGTTAGTTTATTTAGATTTAAGTTATACTCAAAACTCTTATAAATTACACATTTTAAAAATTGTAAAATATTGATTTTCAACCTTGTAAGGTCTTTAAGACCTTACAAGGTTATACAGTTTTTAGTATATAACAATTTGGATTGGGAAAATACTACCTATATTTTATCAAAATTTTCACGAAAATTAAAATTCCAAACTTCTCTTGAACCCGATCAAGATAGTGTTTTATGTGTAAATATTAGCAATAAACAAGCCGCTACAATAATGATGAAGGTAGCCGAAAACCAAATAGAAGGGCTTGAAAATATACAAAATCTGGATTTTACTGAACAAAATTTAGCAAGTTTTCCCACCCAAATCATAAAATTGAAAAATTTAACCCATTTGAATTTAGAAAATAGGAATTTGTTTAGAGTTCCTACCGAAATTGGCGAATTTTCAAAACTAAAAATACTCAATTTGAAACAAAATGAACTGAATCGCTTACCATCTCAAATAGGAAATCTAAAAAGTTTAACCCATTTGAACTTGGGAAAAAACAAACTTATCGAACTTCCCATACAAATTGGCGAATTAGAAAATCTCACTTATTTGAATTTGGAGCATAATGATTTGTTCGAATTTCCTTTACAGATTTGCAAGCTAAAAAATTTAACCACTTTGGGACTAAATGGTAACATAATCACTAATTTGCCTGATAAAATAGCCGAGTTAAAAAATTTGAAAATCTTAGATTTTCGAGAGAGTTTGATCGATCAAAACCAAATACAAACTATTCAGAAACTTCTGCCCAATTGCGAAATTAAATATTCAAGAACTGACGACTCAAATATTAATTATACCAATCTTGCCTATAAATATCACAAAGCGGGACAATATCTGTACGCATTTAAAGCCCAAGAAAAAGCATTGGCGAAAACCAATCAGCATAGTTCTGATTGGTTTGGCTTAAGTTTTTATGCCCTTTTTGTGGGCAAACCCGATTTGGCTGTTAAAGCGGCACTTAAAACTTTGGAACTAAGTCCAAGATCACAAAGCGTGGAAAGTAATTTGGCATTAGGTTATTTGCTCACCGATCAGTATCCTGAAGCCGAAAAAATATATTTGAAATGGAAAAATAAATATTTTCCAGACAACGATGATCTTTGCGATAAAATATTTTTAGACGACATTAATGCTCTTGAAAAAGCAGGTGTTCATCATTTAGACTTTGATAAAGTAAGAAAAATACTTGCCGAATAATTTGCTCAAAAAAAATTATTGGACAATATTTGA
>JAAFJZ010000530.1 GCA_013298205.1 Cytophagales bacterium | reverse complement strand
AAGTAATGCTAGCAAATTACCAAGAAAAATTAACAAATTACAAGATCACAAACCCAGAAGACCGTTACCTGAACTTACTCGAAACCCGACCCGATTTGGTTCAACGAGCTCCACAATACCAAATCGCCAGCTATCTTGGGTTAGCACCACAATCTCTAAGTCGCATTCGCAAAAGATTGCATCAAAAATCAAAATAAATTTTTCAAGCTTGTTTTTGTTAACTTAAGTGAACGAATAGCAGTATCTACCCATCTTACTTTTGCATTATAATTTATTGTTTAATTCAAAAAATAAAAAAATGCAAAAGAAAATTTCAGTAATCGTTTTGGCTTTATTTATGGCAAGTTCACTCCAGCTTAAAGCGCAATATGCTAAAAATGACACTACTTATAAAAAGTGTTTTGTAGGGAGTACACTTTTTATGTTGGGTAATTTGAGTTCAGAAAACAGACCCGATTTTGTGCAACTCAATTTAGGCTATCGCATTACGGGTAGAGATGTTGTGTCATTGGAATTGAAAACTTGGAAATATGCTTGGTCGTTGGGTATTCCTTGGGGCAATTATGAGGCACCTGATAAGAAATTTCCAGGATACATCAGAGAATTTGGGTTTGCAATAGTGTATCAACGTTTTTGGTGGAAAGGTTTATACACAGGTATTCAAGTAATGAATGCTTGGCAAACCTTTATAAATGATAGTGGAAATAAAATCGACAATGGTTTCCAAATTTTCAACACCTATAGAGTGGGTTACCATTTCAAATTATTTAAAGACCGATTTTTCATTGAACCAAGCATTGCCATAACACACCGACCTATACACACCGAAATGCCCGATGGCTTCAAACAGCTTGATGATAAAGAATCAAAATTTTTCTTTGGAGAACCCGGACTACATTTTGGATTTAATTTTTAATTTTCACCTTTAATTCTTAAAAAAATGAACATAAAAACAAAATTATCAACGCTTTGGATAGTGGTGATGCTTAACATGATCTTTGCCGATATATATTCTATCATGGTAGAACTTGTCAATAAAAATACGCTTGATATTATAGGTGAAGTTACCTCTACGATGGCTATAGCAGCAATAATTACCAACATTCCGTTACTGATGGTATATTTTTCTAGGGCTTTGCCTTATAAAATAAATCGTATTGTAAATATTACAGCAGGGTTTTTTACCATTATTTATGTAGTTGGTGGTGGCAGTATGATGCCACACTACATAATTATTGCCAGTATCGAAATCCTAATTTTGCTGGTAATCATTTGGAATGCGTGGAAATGGAAAGAGGAGTAATTTTCAAAAAAGTCCATTTATTTACAGAAAACTTCTATTCAAACTTAGTAGAAGTTTTCTGCCGTTGAGATTTGGCGCTTCATTGGAAAAATTGCTTTTATAGCCTAAGAAAACAAGTTCTTCTTGAGTTTGACACCTTTATTTAATCTAATTTTAAGCGTAGCGACAACTTAGACCCCAAATAAAGGAAATTTTCAACTTTCGTAACCCATCCTTCAGTAATAAAAATAAAAGGAATATGCCTTTCGACTTTGTTGGTTTAGGGAGTTTTAGGTTTATTTTTTCAGTAAAATAGTTTTTGATTTATTCGGGTATTTGCTTTTAGGTTAATATAGAATTTTAAATAATTTGGATTCATTTCCAATCTAGGTATTTGGTCAGCCCCGTGGCAGGTGTCCTCACCTGACACTTTTTCCGACAATATCAGTTTTGGCAACAAGACCTATTAGCTGTGGAAATACTAGATAAAGAAATGTTTTTGCAAAAACTTGATTATATTCATCTTAACCCACTTAATGAGCGGTGGAATTTAGCCGTATAACTAAAAGAGTACAAATGGTCAAGTGCCGAATATTATGAAACAGGAGGTGATGAATTTAATATTTTAACACATTATTTGGATAAATATTAAGATTGTGGTGAACTGAACAGTGTCAGGTTAGGTCACCTGCCATGGGGGAGAGCTAGGAAAATGGAACGCTAAAAAGAGATTTAAAGGGATACAAAACCACCTAGCAGATTGCCGGGTGATCAGCCAACTCCAAGTAACAAAAAAGCCCCTCCTGACTCAAATCTCGAATGGGCTTT
>JAAFJZ010000542.1 GCA_013298205.1 Cytophagales bacterium | reverse complement strand
TTGGCAAGGCATAAACTGTAATCGCTTTTTGAATGCTATCTGTACATTTACCGCCACTGATTATAGACTGCAAAGTAACTAGGTATGTACCTGGTTTTTTGTAAATATGAGTGGGGTCTTTTACATTATTGGTGCTGCCATCGTCTAGCTTCCATTTGTAAGACATCACGCCTGGACTTCCAGCTGAAATTTCAGTTCTATTGGTAAATACACTTGCAATTCCCAAACAGTTATTGTTTACTGTGAAATTAGCTACTGGTACGTTGTTTACAGAAACCGTTTTTATTACTGTTTTTTTACAGCCTTTTTCCGATTCAGCCAAAAGACTTACAGTATAATTACCGCCATTCAAATACTGATGTGTAGGGTTTTGTTGAAGTGAGTTTGTCAAATCACCAAAATCCCATTGGTAATAAACCAAATTACCGCTCGTAATGGTAGAAGTACTCACAAATTTGGTAGGCAAACCATCGCAAACGGTATCATTTGAGAAAGCCGCAACTGGCAAAGGATATACGGTAATAGATTTGGTAGTAGAATGGATACAATTACGGTTGGAAATAGCCGTTAAAGAAACACTATAAGCTCCTGCATTGGTATAAGTTGTATTGGGATTTTGCACATTAGAAGTTGAAGCATTTCCCAAATCCCAATTGTACTGCATAGTGCCAGATTCAATCGCTGAAAGATTGCTATAGTTTACTGCCAAACCAGCGCATAATTCATTGAATGTAAAATCTGCATTCGGTTTAGGGTAAACCTCTATAAATTTAGAAGTAGAACCCTTGCAACCTCGGTTGGAAACGGCATTCAGTCTCACAAAATAAGTAGCCGGTCCATTGTATGCACGAGAAGGATTGGCACCAGAAGAAGTAGTTTGGTCCCCAAAATCCCAAGCATAATTCATCGTTCCCGATTGAATTTGAGAATTATTAACGAATACTGTATTGAAGCCATAGCACACATCTTGCGCACTAAACAACACTATTGGATTAGGGTATGAAGTTACAGCCGTTGTTTTGGAGCTTTGACAGCCTTTGTCTGTGCTTACAGTCAAAACAACATTATACACGCCACTTCCTGCATAAATAATAGAAGGGTCTGCATTGCTTGAAGTAGAACCATTGGCAAAATTCCATAAATAACTCATCGTTCCGCCACTTACGGTAGAAAGATTAGTAAACTGAAAAACATTGCCTTCGCAAGTGTCTTTTTTAGAGAAATTTGCAATCGGTGAAGGATTTACAACTACTGTTTTGGTGTAGGTATCTGAGCAAGAATTCGGATTTAAAACCGTAAGCGTTACCGTATATGAACCCGCATTGTTGTACAAATAACTAGGTGATTGTATAGATGAAATACCCGAAAAATCTCCAAAATTCCATTGGTAGCTTGTTAAAGCTACTGTTCCTGTACTTCCATTTACAAAAGACATTGCATTGCCTCTACAAACATCATTTTGAGAGAAAAATGCTTTTGGTTTTTGGCTAATGGTAATCAATTTAGAGGTTGTATCTCTACAGCCTTTGTTGGTCGTAACGGTAAGATATACTCTATATGTGCCATCTTGGGTGTAACCATGACTTGGATTTGTAAGATTTGAAGTTTGTCCATTGCCAAAATCCCACTGTCTAGTCAAAATTGTACCCGTAGAAACGGATGCGGTTGAAGTAAATGTAGTGGCTTGTCCAAAACAAGTAGCTGCACTATTGGTATAAGAAACCAAGGGATTCGGAGCCACAACTACCGATTTGGAACTTACATCAGAACATCCATTATTAGAGCTAACGGTAAGTGTAACTATATATGTACCCGCAGTAGCATACATTTTTTTAGGAGAAACTGTGTTTGAAATCGGAGAAGCATCTGCAAAATTCCATTGGTGCGACATAGTACCTCCATAATGGGTGGATAGGTTTTGAAACCTAACGGTATCGTTTGCACAAATATCATTAGCCAAAAAAACGGCACTTGGCTTTTGGAAAACGATAACCTCTTTTTCAATCATTTTTACGCAAGCTCTATCTGATGTAACCGTTAGTTTGGTAATATAGCTACCTGTAGAATTATA
>JAAFJZ010000052.1 GCA_013298205.1 Cytophagales bacterium | reverse complement strand
TTAAAGTTGAAATTGCATTATTACCTGCAGGCCCGATTACCGTTACATTAGATATTAATGCATTTGTAAAAGGAGAAGGGTTATTATCTCCAGGTACATTTTGAGCGGGTGTAGATAAGTTGGTGTTATTGTCTAGTTCAAACGAATTTGAGGTTCCACCAGCAGAAGTTTCAAAAATATTTGGGTTACGAACACAAAGCGCATATTGTACTTTACCTGAGTAGCCTTCATCCATATCCAATTCATCATCTACAGAAGCATAAGAAATAAGGTATTTGTGGTTAGAACTACCACCAAACCACTCAAAAGAATCATCTCTAGAATAGCTAACCATTAAATAATCTGCTTTTGTTTGGCTACCTACACCACCAAATGTAATTCCATTTATTTCTTGATCTGGTAGATAATTAAATCCAGCAAATTCTACACGAATGTAACGCATAGTACCTGAATTGTCAAAATCATTACTTCCGCCATATTTCGCCAAAGGGTCAGTTGGTAAGGCTTCAAATGTGCGTTCTCCAGAAGTACCACCAGTATTTATTTTAGCATTTCCCATAACTAAAAGTCCGCCCCAATCTCCTGCTTTTCTTTGTCCAACTGCTTTGCCAGATGTAAAAACGATAGGGTTGGTAGATGTACCTACAGCATTTATTTTAGCACCTCTGGTAATGTTAAGAATACCAATATTGCTTGTGCCTCCTCTTATTATAGTACCTGGTGTAATTGTGAGTGTAACCCCGCTAGTAACGTGAATATTTCCATTTAATTCAATCCATTGTGTTGCTCCATCCCAAGTGGTATTGGTGGTAATATCAGTAGAAACGGTAACTTTAGTTTTACCTGAAGTTCTCGCATCATAATCTACGTTTTGAGGGTCCCATTGTACCCAACCCGACCCGCCTGCGGCCGCTTCGGGTTTAGCCCAATTGGCATCAGTAAAGCTAGCGTCAGGATTGTAGCCTGCATAAGAGCCACCAGATCTTGCTGTTGTATTAACATTAAATGCACCCACAAAAGAAACGGGGTCAAAAAATCCTTGTGCAAAAGACCATGTTACGGATAACATAGCTAGTAGGATGGTTGTAATTTTTTTCATAATCTTTTTTTAGTTTAATTGAGTTACAAAATACGGCTATTGTTTTTAACTCATGATTATGTCTATTTGAACGAATTGTTAAGTATTTTTCAAATAGTTGGCTTAATGTTATGTAATCGTTAATTTTAATAAGTTACTTTTTTCTAAATTTTGCTAATTTTAAATCAATTATATATATAATGTAAAATTTTCGTTTTACATTATTATCATTAAAACAATCGAAATAAATACTTATTTTTGTTTATATTTTAATTCAATTACTACGTAATAAAACATAACTTAAATTTCACTTTTCAAATGCTTATTTATCAATATTTATAATTTTAAAATGAAATACTTAATACTTCTTTTTTTTTTAATTTCGAATTGTAACTTAGCGTTAAGTCAAATAAACAATACTGAATCGTTAGTAAATGCCATTTATAAAAGATACCATGGAAAAGTAAACCAAAATATAAGTTTCATTCAAGTAAATAGTTATTATAAAGCTGATGGAACGAAAGAAATAGAAACTGCTTTTGAAGCGTTTCATTTTCCTGGGAAATTTCGTTTGGATATTGGTCCAGGAATTAACCACAATGGTTACATTCAAAAAGAGGATTCTATTTACTCTTTTGAAAATGGGAAACTATCCGTAAGAAAAAAACAAGCCCATGAAATGATTCTTTTTTATGGCGATATGTTTTTTATAAAGCCTGAAATTACCCTAGAGAGACTCAAAAATTTGGGTTATGATTTAAGTAAATTTAGAGAAGACAATTTTAAAGGCGAAAGTGTGTATGTGATTGGTGCTAACAAGGGTGATAATATTAGTAAACAATTTTGGATAGACAAAGATGATTTTTTTCTAGTAAGGCAAATTGGTGTAGAAAATGAACTTGGGCAAAAAGAAGATATTCAATACTTTGAGCATGAGATCGTAGGTAAAACTTGGATAGAATCTAAAATTAAAGTATTTATTAATGGCATTCTTCTAAGAGAAGAGCATTATACAGAAGTGAATGCAGATGATGCTAATTTAGATTTAAAAGTATTTGAACCTTCACATTTAGGCAAAGCGCATTGGCATAAAAAATAAGTGATTTTAAAATTACACTCTTTTTAATAAAAAAAGCCTCAAACTGAATAATCAGTTTGAGGCTTTTTTTATTAAAAAGAAAAAACTAGGTATACATTCCTCCATTTACATTGATTACTTCTCCAGTAACATATGCAGACATATCAGAAGCAAGAAATAATGTAGCATTAGCAACATCTTGTACAGTACCACCTCTTTTCATTGGGATTCCATTTCTCCATTCTTCTACTACTTTTTGGTCTAAAACTTCTGTCATTTCTGTTTCAATAAATCCAGGAGCTATTACATTACACCTTACATTTCTTGATCCCAACTCCAAGGCTACAGATTTGCTAAAACCAATAATACCAGCTTTGGAAGCTGCATAATTTGCCTGACCCGCATTTCCCTTCACACCGACTACAGAACTCATATTTACAACTGAGCCTTTTCTAGCTTTCATCATAATTTTAGTAACGGCTTTTGTTAAATTAAAAACTGATTTCAGATTTACTTTCAAAACCTCATCCCATTGCTCTTCATTCATTCTCATCAAAAGACCATCTTTGGTTATTCCTGCATTGTTTACCAAAATATCTATCGCACCAAAATCTGCTAAGACATCGTTTGAAAGTTTCTCTGCCGCAGCAAAATCAGACGCATCAGAACGATAACCTTTTATCTTTGTGTTATACTTTTTTAGTTCCTCTTCTAACGCCTGACCTTTTTCGACACTTGAAAGATAAGTGAAAGCTACATTTGCTCCATGAGAAGCAAACATTTCGGCTATTGCCTTACCAATTCCTTTTGATGCACCCGTAACGAGTGCTGTTTTTCCTGCTAATAACATTTTTTTTAAATATGGGTTTGTATTCCGAGTTGATTGCAATGATTCCAAAAAAGTGGATAAGACTTTTGTACTACATCGGGGTTTATTATTCTAATTTTTTTAGTTCTGGTAACGATTGGTGCAAAAGCCATTGCCATACGATGGTCATCATAAGTTTCAATCTCTACTTCATAAGAAAGTTGTAGTGAATAGGGGTCAAGTTTATAAACTCCTTTTGAAGTTTCTTCAAAACTAACACCAAACTTACCAAGTTCGCTTTGAATTGCTTTTATTCTATCAGTTTCTTTAATTTTCAAACTTTCTATACCTGTAAAATTTACATTCATTTTTTTAATTCCTGCCACTACAGCTACAGTTTGAGCCAAATCTGGGCAATCGCTAAAATCTATTATCTCAGTTCCTATATCTAATATCTTTGTTAAAACTACTCCTTTATCAACAAATGTAGTTTTTACACCAAAATTTTCCATAATTTTAACAATCGCACTATCTCCTTGTAAAGAGTTTTTCTTTAATCCCAGCAAAGTAACTTCCGCTTCATGTGCCAAAGAAACGAAACTATACCAATAACTTGCACCAGACCAATCTGATTCTACTTCGTAAACAGAAGGTGTGTATTTTTGGGCTTTTATGGTAATCGTTTGTCCTTCCCAAATATGATTTACACCAAAAGATTTCATCAAATCTAGCGTCATTTGAATATAAGGTCTTGAAGCAATTGTGCCTTCAAGTTCCAAAATCAATCCATCTGGTAAGCTAGAACCGACCATAAGTAATGCCGAAACATATTGGCTGCTCACATCTCCTTTAATTTTGATATAATTTGTGCCTGAATAAGAAAAACCATTTATAGCTAATGGTGGATAGCCTTCTTTACCCACATAATCAATTTTCGCTCCTAATTTTCTAAGTGCGTCTACCAATAGCCCAATGGGTCTTTCGCACATTCGAGCAGTACCTGTAAGTATTTTAGTTTGGTTTGTTATCGAGAAGTATGCTGTGAGAAATCGCATAGTTGTGCCAGCATCGATTACATCTAAAG
The DNA here is from genome assembly GCA_013298205.1 of Cytophagales bacterium. GTDB lineage: Bacteria > Bacteroidota > Bacteroidia > Cytophagales > UBA9547 > JAAFJZ01. The sequence goes on along the minus strand of JAAFJZ010000052.1, from coordinate 6,769 downwards.
TTTCTTCATTGCTACTTAAAAGCCTTAACATAGTCTGGGTATCTCTTGCGTCAGAAAGATTTTGAATATCAGACAGAAAACCAGTTAATGCATGAATAATTAGAGCTCGATTGCTTTCGCTTTTTGAAGAACTTAAAGGTATTTGTCCTTCTAATTTATTTGCGCCTTCAAAATAGAGGCTTAGTATTTTTTCCATAAAGTTGTAGAGGCAAAAATAGAAAAAATAAATATCACATCAAAAACTAAGAAATCTTAATAACTATTTTTTAAATTTGGTTAGTTGGGTAAAGTGATTTCCAACTTAGTTCCTTTACCAAATTCACTGTCTAGTCTGATTTTTCCATTTAGTTTTTGAATCGATTTGCTAATAAAATACATACCTAGACCTGTACCTTTGTTGTCACTGGGATTTACTCTATAAAAAATGCTAAACACTCTATCTAGTTTTTCTTGTGGAATACCAATACCATTATCTGTAAATGAGATAATTATTGCAGAAGGAACTCTTTCTATTTTAACATGTATTGTACAAGGTTCTTTTTCGAAATCCATGTATTTAATAGAATTTTCATAAATGTTTTGAAAAATAGAATGCAATAAAACTTTATCTGAGTAATAATCATTTACTTCTGGACCTTCTATTGAAAAATATATTCTATCAAAATTCGGCATAAATGCCAATTGAGATTTTGCTTGAACCAGAATTTCATTTATGCTTACCAACTCAAATTTAGTTTCATTTAAAGAAACTTTGGTGTGCTCTAGGAGATTTGTTGTTAGCTTTTTAAGTGAATTGGCACAATTTTTCATTTTCTCAATAAGCTCCTGTTTTGTAGAAGCCTCTTTTTCATATTTACTTACTTCTGCCAATCCGATTATAGTATTTAAAGGCGACTTAATGTCATGAGCAATTTTATATGAAAATTCATCCAATTGTTTGTTTGATTGCTCAAGCTCTTGTGTACGAATTTGAACTTTTTTTTCTAGTTCCAAATTCAACTTTTCAATTATTTCAATTTCTTTTTGTTTAATTTTTTTTTCGTATAAGAGATTCTCAAAACCCAATATTTTAACTTTTTCAGCCATTGCATAGCTTAAAAACAACAATTCAAGCATAACCCCAATATATTGGCTATAATAAATAAATTCCTCAGTGTAAAAAACATTATTGATTTTCATATAATTTTTGATCATAAAACCAGAAAAAATAAATGTAAGTCCAATTAAAGGAAAGTAAGCAATTTTATATTTTATTATTACTAAATAAAAGCATACACAATAAACTATGGTAATAATCAGCAAATCAAATGACCAATCAAAGTAGAGTAAATCAACATTTATGATTGCACAAATACAATAAATAATTCTTAACAAAATTAAAATTAAAAAAAGTTTATTAAAAAGTGGATATTTATAGGATAAAGATAACAAGCTTCTATAATAAGCTAGAAAAGACGCAATAAATAAACCAAATGAAATCTCGCCCAAAATATGTGAAATTTTAGGGAAATTGGGCCACAAATATTGAAACCCTAAGCCATCATAACTTGAAAGTGAAAACAATGCAAAAGACGTAATGGCAAGAAAATAGAAAAAATTGGTTATATCTCTTAAAATGATAAAAACCATTAAATTGTATAAAGCAACAAAAACCAAAATTCCGTAAAAAATACCTAAAAATAAATACTCACCTGATGAATGTTCAAAAAAAGAATCAAATGAGCTTAGTTTAATAAAGTCATTTAATTTGACAACTCCTTTGGGAGAATTAAAATAAATTGTTGTGATTTCGTTTTGACTGATAGGAACTTTAAAAATGAAATTTTTGTAATTAAACGTTCTCTTGTTAAAAGGATATTTACCTCCCTGCCTAAATTTCATTAATGTATCTTTGGTTTGTATAAATAAACTAAAATCGTAAATAGAAAACCACATTACTTCAAAAATTAAAGTAACATTTGTTCTTTCTGTTCCTTTTAATTCTATTTTATGCCAATAAGAATATAAGTTTCCTTTTTCTTGAGTTTTATATAATGCTATTGGGTCAAATTTTGTGTATTTTTGTTTAGAGGCTTTGTCAAATCTCATAACTTTTGAAGAATCAACATAAACAGGTAAATATGTTTCAGTAAGTCTTAAATCATCAAATTTATCAGTTACAATAATTTGGGCCTCAGTTTTACTTATGAGGAAAAAATAAATTATGCATAGACAATAAAATAAATTTAAAAATTTCTTTAAGTGCATTTGCAAAGTACTATTAGTTTATATTTTAGATTAATACGATTTGTTAGTGAAAATAGATATAATAATACAATTAAAAACATAAAATGCAAGAAATATGCAATTTTTTAACCATATTATTTTATTAAATAGGCTTTTAAAGACATAATCCCAATTTAAAAAAAATCTTTTTATGTAGCTTGCAAAAAATATTCTTACTTGCAATTCATTAATTGTATTCATAGTAAGATAAACAAAATAAGTAATATGACTTTTCAGCGCTGGCACCATAAGTTTATTTATAGCTTACCCGTACAGTTACTTGTAAATCACTTCAAAAAAAACCAAATTTTTTTATTAATATGGTTCTTTTTGTTTGCATTTACAAGCCAAAATTTGGGTCAAATGATTGGTATACCTTATTTATTTCTTGATCCTGAATATCTAAATGAAGTAAATTTTAGCAGTTTGTTAATCCTTGGATTTTCGATTGGTGGCTTTACAATGGCATTTCACATCACTTGCTACATTTTAGACTGTAATCGTTTTCCTTTTTTGGGAAGTTTATCTAATCCGTTTTTTAAGTTTTGTTTAAATAATGCTTTAATTCCAATTCTTTACTTAATCACATACTGTATTTATTTCATTAAATTTCAAACTCAAAATGGGTTTCAATCAACAAATGAAATTATTATTGAATTATCGGGTTTTATATTGGGATTTTCGATATCTCATTTAATCATACTTTATTACTTCAAATTAACCAATAAAGATGTTTTTAAACTCATTACCCAAAACTTAAATACTAGCTTACGGAGAAATAAAATCAATAGAGTAAATGTAATTAAAAGAGTTTCTAACTTAAAAAAAACAAAATACAAAGTAGATTACTTTATTGATTTTCCATTTCTGTTTAAAAAAATAGACCATATCGCAGTACGAAACCAAAATAAAGAAGAAATTGTTAAAGTTTTTGATCAAAATCACCTTAACGCAGTTTTGTTTGAGTTATTCGCTTTATTAACCATTGTGTTAATTAATGTAAACAACCATGACAAATTTTTCCAAATACCTGCTGCGGCAAGTGGAATTTTATTTTTCTCAATGATAATGTTACTTGTTGGAGCTCTTTCATATTGGCTAAGAGGTTGGGCGATAACAGTTGTGATTTTAGTTTTTACATTCCTAAACTACCTGATGGTAAATAGTTACATATTAAATGATTATGTAGCTTTCGGATTAAATTACAATGTTAAAAAAGCCAACTATTCTTATAAAGCTATAGAGCAATTAAGCAACAGCAAAAATTATAAAATAGATTTTGATAGAAGTCAAATTCTTTTAAATAACTGGAAATCGAAATTTGATTCAACTTTCAAGCCCAAAATGATATTTGTATGCGCTTCAGGTGGTGGACAAAGATCTGCTGCTTGGACATTGCGAACTTTACAATATTTAGATTCAATAAGTAAAGGGAAATTGATTCAAAATACAATACTTTTTACAGGTGCATCGGGTGGCATGGTAGGAGCCGCTTATTACCGAGAATTGTATTTGAGATACAAAGAAAATAATAAACTCAATCCAAACGAAAAGAAATATTTTGAAAACATCTGCAAAGACATTTTAAATCCAGTAATTTTTTCATATGTAATAAATGATTTATTTTTCAGATTTCACAAAACAAGTATAGCCAAGAGGGAATATTTAAAAGATAGAGGACGCGCATTTGAAAAACAATTAGATAAAAACACTGAAAATGTTTTAGATAAACTTATTATTGATTACCGCAAGCCAGAATTTGAAGGTAAAATTCCTATGATGATTTTATCACCAACTATTGTCAACGATGGGAGAAAACTTTATATCTCTGCTCAGGATATTTCTTATATGAATACCGCAAAAGAATTAAAAAACGGAAACTTAAAAGAGCGTTTGAAAGGAATTGAATTACGTAAAATGTTTGCAGAACAAAGTGCAGACACTTTACTTTTTCTAACAGCTTTAAGAATGAACGCTACATTTCCATATATTACACCCAATGTAATTTTGCCTTCTATACCTAAAATGGAAATTATGGACGCTGGCTTAACTGATAATTATGGAATAAGTGATGCTTTACGATTTGCTTTGGTTTTTAAGGATTGGATCAAACAAAATACATCCGGAATAATTATAATATCAATACGAGATTCAGATAAAGAGTCGCCAGTAGAAAACTTAAAAGGGCAATCAATCATGCAAAGAATTTTTAATCCAATTGGTAGTTTGTACAACAACTGGGATTATTTACAAGACATTAATAATGATAATCTCATTGAATATTCTCAAAACTATTCTAATGTGCCAATAGACATAATCAATTTTGAATATTCTCCCAGTTCATATAAACTTAAAGAAATTAAAGAAAAAAAAGCTACAGGTTTGCAAGTTAAATCTACTTTAAAAGAGGAAAGAGCAGCTTTGAGTTGGCATTTAACAACAAAAGAGAAAAAGGGAATTTTTCATCATATAAATAATGAAAAAAATCAAGAATCAGTGAATTTATTTCTAAAAATTTTAAAACAAGAGAAGAGATTTTAATCTGATTTTGCTCCAATTATCATAACGAATTCACCCCTAGGTTCCTTAACTTTAAAATGGTTTAACGCATCTATAATTGTGCCATTAAAGGTTTCTTCAAACTTTTTACTCAATTCTCTGCTAACCGAAATTAATCTGTCCTCACCCAAATAGCTACTTAGCTCATCCAAAGTTTTACAAACTCGAAACGGACTTTCATACAAAATGATTGTTCTATTTTCCAAAGCTAATGCCTTAAAGGCTGTTTGTCTTCCTTTTTTTACGGGTAAAAATCCTTCAAAAACAAATTGGTCGCTTGGTAATCCAGACTTGACTAGTGCAGGCACAAAAGCGGTAGCACCAGGAAGACATTCTACTTCAATGCTATTCTTCAAACATTCACGGGTAAGCAAAAAACCTGGATCAGAGATAGAAGGTGTTCCAGCGTCAGAGATAAGTCCAATATTTTCGCCATTTTCCATTTTACTTATCCACTTATCTAGCGTTTTATGCTCATTATGTGCGTGATAACTATGTAAAGGAGTAGAAATTTGGTAGTGTTTAAGCAAAACAGAACTAGTTCTCGTATCTTCGCAAAGAATCAAATTCACTTCCTTAAGCATTCTTAAAGCCCTTAGTGTAATATCTTCTAAGTTTCCAATGGGTGTAGGAATAAGAATCAATTTTCCTTTTTCTGTAGACATCATGGAACTAATTTATGTAGAATATAGTAGAAGAACAGAAAAAAAACAATGGATTAAGATGAAATTAAAGTGTGAATTTTGTGCAAAAGAAAAAATAATAAAAATCAATAGTTACGCTAAAGCAGAGAAATTACTTCACCTTTAAGACTCCACTTCCAATATTATAGCCTTCACAATAAATTTCAAATCTGTAAGTTCCAGATTGGTAATTAAATCCTTTTTGAAGCATGAACGTGATTTTTTCACCTTGATTGGCAAACATCTCAGATTTTTTCATTGTATAATCTGAAGCCGTACCATCAGCCAAAGTCATTTTTCCACCTCCATTTAATTCATCAAAAAAAGAACTTCCACTCGGGGTAATCATTCTTAAATAAAAATCTTTGCTCCCTTTTTCAGCAGCTTTATTATCAGAAAGGATAAATTCTAATTTTACTGTTGAAATCTGCGCAGATCTATATTCTTCTTTATCAAGTTCTTTTCCATTTTCTTTAAGAATAGTAATTTTAACAGATTGAGCTTTTAAAACAGAGGCATAAGCAAGTTTTCCTTCTAAGTTTTTCCTTGAAGTTTGTGTTTTAACAAGTGAATCACTTTGAGCCTTAGTAAGTTCAGAAAGCTGGGCAACATCTTGATTTAAAGAATCGTTTTTAACTTTCAAATCGGCTACTTCTTTTTCTTTTGTAACCAAATCTTGTCGTAATCTACTAACCATAGATTCCAATTCTTTTCTTTTCTGACTATTGATTATCCCCGTTTTTTTAACTTGAGCTACATATTCTTTTAATTGTGTAATTTGTGCAATAAGTGAATCATTGTTTAAACCTAATTTTTCCCTCTCTTCTTTTATTCTTTCAAAATCTGCAGTTAAAGCTTCTAATTCTTTGGTTTTAGATTCAACCTTTACAGTTTGGGTTTCAACCGTTTGATTTAGCTCATCAATTTTACCTGTTTTGCTATTCAACATAAAAATAAGTCCACCTATTATAGCAAATAAAATTGCTATTAAAGAAATGAATAGCGTGTTATTATTTTTGGTTTTTTGATTATCAGACATGATAAATATAATTTTAATTGTTTAGAAAATAGACTTAAGAAATAAAGGAAAAATGCCTAAAAGTATAATTGCAAAAGTACAAAATGCCAATGTAATTTGATATGATACGGGAACTTGAATTTTAGAGCTATCGGAATCAGTATAAAAAAAAGCATTTACTATCACTCTTAAATAATAATAAATACCTATTGCAGCGCAAATCAAAGCTGAAATCAATGCCCCT
>JAAFJZ010000529.1 GCA_013298205.1 Cytophagales bacterium | reverse complement strand
TTCTTATGATTCAATTTCAAGTTCAAATAATTCAAATTCTTGTGTTATTCAAGGCGGTATAGGTTTAAGAACCAGATTCACTTTCCCAAATTTATTATCTATTAAAGAGCAGTTAGGCGATTCTTATGTAATAAATTATGCAGAACTTGTAATTAGTAATTTAGAAAGTGGAAATATTTTCACTCCGCCAAGCAATGTTTTCATGTACGAAGCACAAGCAAATGGGAAAATTAAAAGAGACAGTTTAAATACTCGTTTATTAAAAGTAATTCAACAGGATGGAACGGTTTATAGTCCAATTAATCCTCAATTAACAAGTTATAATTATTTTAACAACACGTATACCATTCCGCTTACAAGTTATGTTTCTGAAATATTAAAAGGTAAAAGAGCCAATACGGGTTTTGTTTTGAGTACTGATTTGAATGCATTTGCAGTAAACAAATTTTCATTTGGCGACCAAGACCATCCAACAAAAAAATTAAAGTTTAGAATCTATTACACTCGACTTCAAAAAAGATAATTTATGTGTGGAATTGTAGCCTATATAGGCAAAAGACAAGCTTCTGAAGTTTTAATAAAAGGATTAAAAAGACTAGAATACAGGGGGTATGATAGCGCAGGAATTGCATTAATCAATAAAAATCTAGACGTATTTAAAAAGAAAGGCAAGGTTTCGGAATTAGAAAACTTTCTTATTGATAAAGATATAAATGCCAATATTGGCATGGGACACACCCGTTGGGCTACACATGGCGAACCCAATGATAGAAATGCACATCCCCATCTTTCATCAGACAAAAAACTTGCTATTATCCATAATGGAATCATAGAAAATTATGCTTCTATCAAAAAGGATTTAGAGAAAAAGGGACATATTTTTACCAGCGATACCGATTCAGAAGTACTCATTCATTTTATAGAAAACATAGAAAGAAGCGAGAAATGCACATTAGAAGAAGCCGTTCGTTTGGCTTTAACAAAAATAGTAGGTGCGTATGCGATTGTAATCATGTCGCTTGATAAGCCTGAGCAATTGATTGCGGCCAGAAAAGGAAGTCCTCTTGTAATTGGAATTGGAACTGATGAATATTTTATTGCCTCAGATGCTACTCCCATTATCGAATACACGAATAACGTAGTTTATTTGGATGATTTGGAAATTGCAGTAATCAAAAACAACAAACTTGAAGTAAGAACTTTAGAAGATTTGTCAAAAACACCTTTTATCCAAACGCTAGAATTAGAGCTAGAATCAATCGAAAAAGGCGGTTATGAGCATTTTATGCTAAAAGAAATCTTTGAGCAACCCAAATCTGTAAAAGATTCTATGCGTGGAAGAGTGCTTGCCATGGAAGGTAAAATCACGCTTGGAGGCATAAGAGAATATTTGAATAAATTGGTCAATACCGATAGAATCGTGTTGGTGGCTTGTGGCACTTCTTGGCACGCCTGCTTGGTAGCCGAATATTTATTAGAAGAATTAACCCGAATTCCTGTAGAAGTAGATTATGCCTCAGAATTTAGGTACAGAAACCCCATAATCAAGGAAGGAGACATCGTAATAGCAGTATCTCAATCGGGAGAAACTGCAGATACTTTGGCTGCTTTAGAGCTAGCCAAATCTAAAGGGGCTATCATTTTTGGCGTTTGTAATGTAGTAGGCTCATCTATCGCTCGTGCTACAGATGAAGGTGCATATTTGCACGCAGGCCCAGAAATTGGTGTAGCGAGTACCAAGGCATTTACTTCACAAGTTACGGTTTTAACTTTAATTGCTCTTTTAATTGCCAACAAAAAAGGAACGATTTCATTGGCAAAATATATGGAAACCATCACCGAATTAGATGGTTTAACCTTGAAAATAGAACAAGCTTTAAAAGCCAATGCACAAATCAAATACATAGCCGATATATTCAAAGACGCTAAAAACTTTCTCTATTTAGGCAGGGGTATCAATTTTCCTGTAGCTTTGGAAGGAGCGTTAAAATTGAAGGAAATATCTTACATTCATGCAGAAGGTTATCCTGCAGCCGAGATGAAACACGGGCCTATTGCCTTGATAGATGAAGAAATGCCGGTCGTGATCATCGCTACACAAGATAGCACGTATGAAAAAATAGTTTCAA